>JABUUX010000185.1 GCA_021442965.1 Treponema sp. | reverse complement strand
ACAAAACTTAAAGCATACATTGCTCAGGGTGAAGTTCTTCCTGTTGCAACACGTTCTTTTGGTGGTATCGGTGTATTTGCAATTCCAGAAATGGGGCGTTTCTACCGTCACGTACTGGTAGAAAAACAGTATCCACATCACGGAGCTGTAGCTTTCGGTCATGTTGGAAAAGCTCTCTTCACAATCTTCAAGTATCTTGGAATTGAAGATGTTGCATATAACAAACCAGCCGGACAGCTTTATCCTACAGAAAATCCATTCAACTAATTTTTAGTTAGGAGTAAAAAAGCCATCGTTCATAAAATTGGGCGATGGCTTTTTTATTTTAAATTGGGGGTTTTAGGGGGAACGAACTTGTGAGTACCCCCTAGGTGTGGGGGTAGCGGAAAAGACCGCAACGAAGTGAGGACTTTGGAGCGAGGGGGCGACTGCCCCCACCAAAATCACTAAATCTCAATTTCAATTTCTATAGGGCAGTGGTCGCTTCCAAGAACGTCCTGGCGGATTACGCAGGATTTTACTTTTGGTAAAAGGCGTTCATTTACGTTTGCATAATCAATTCTCCACCCGATATTTTTTTCGCGGGCATGGAAACGGTAACTCCACCAGCTGTACTGACCGGCGTCCTGGCAGAAATGTCGGAAGGTGTCACTGTAGCCGGATTCCAGAAACTTTGTCATCCATGCACGTTCTTCGGGAAGGTAGCCGGCATTGCCTTCGTTTGTTTTAGGATTTGCCAAATCTATAGGCTTATGGGCAATGTTGTAGTCGCCGCAAAGACAGATGTCATAGCCGTCTTTTACTAAAGCGTTTAACCGGGAAAGCATGGCGTCACAGAAGGCAATTTTATACTCAAGTCTGGCACCAGCGTCCTGACTGTTTGGAAAATACGCGCTGATGACTACAAATTTTCCAAAGAATGCAAAAAGAGCGCGTCCTTCTGAATCGAAACGTTCATCGTTTAAAAGTTCAATTTTGTCAGGTTCATTTTTAGAATAAATGGCAGTGCCGGAATATCCGGGTTTAACTGCACTGGCCCAGTAAGATTTATATTTTGGGGGATTGATAAGGGCTTCTGAAAGTTGTTCAGGTTTAGCTTTTGTTTCCTGAATGCAAACAACATCGGCTCCGGAGTTATCAAGCCATGAGCAGAATTCTTTTTTTTCTACGGCGCGTATACCGTTAACGTTCCATGTTAAAATTTTCATAAAATTAATTATAAATGAAATTATTCTCTCGTGCTATAATGAAATATATGAAAAAAAAGCAGTGGTTTGAAAAAGAAGATTTTTGGAATAATTATGGGCCTGTAATGTTTGACGGAGCTCGATGGGCAGAAGCTCCTGTTGTGGCAGAATATGTTAAAAAGATTGCGCATTTAAAAGAAGGAGATTCTGTTTTGGATGCCGGATGCGGACCTGGAAGAATAAGTATTGAACTTGCTGCTTTGGGTTTGGATGTGACAGGTGTGGATATTATTCAAAGTGAACTGGATGCAGCTAAAGAAAGTGCAAACGATGAAGGTGTAGAGCTGAAGCTTTTAAAAGCAGATTTAAGGACTTTTGAAAGCGAAAAAAAATTTGACTGTGCGGTAAATCTTTATACTTCATTTGGTTACTGTGCTACCAGAGAAGAGGATTTTGAGATTTTAAAGCATATCCATGGAGCATTAAAAGAAGGCGGTACTTTTATTTTGGAATGTACAAGCCGTGAAACTGCTATTCTATATTTTACAGAAGGCGAAGAGTTTGAAAGAGCGGGAATGACTGTTCAGACTTATTTTAGCGTAACTGGAGCATGGGAAGGTTTACAATCTAAATGGGATTTAATAAAAAAAGATGGTACAAAAGTAGAACATGAATTTGTGCAGCGTCTTTATTCTGCATCTGAACTTTGTGAAATAATGAAGCGTGCCGGTTTTAGTGATGCAAAGGCATACGGCGATTTTGATTTTTCACCTTATGACCAGCACGCACGGACAATGGTTATTGTTGCTTTGAAATAGTAATATCTCCGGAAACGGAATCCAGTTTTATGGTAGAATAGCCATCTTTATAAACCGATTTAATATCGTGCCCCATTGAAACGGTAGTGCCTGTAAATTCATCTGTAAATTTTCCAGAAGTGCTGTTTACCAGTGCTGTGTAACCGTTGTTTTCTGGAAGTGAAAGGATTACTTTTCCGCTTCCTGTTTTAATGAAAGAATCTTCTGAGATCATATTATCTAGTGAAAGACTGATTTTTCCGCTTGTGCATTGTAAATTAAAGGATTCTGTATTAATTTTGCTGCAGTTAAGTTCTCCGCTCATGGCTTCCAGACGAAATGTAGAAGACTGGCATTTGTTCACTTCAAGCTGTCCTCCTACCGCTGAAAGAGTAACATTTTCGGACTGAATGTTTGAAAGATTGATTTTTCCGCTGGCACCTGCAATTTGAATAAATTTCTTAAACACAGAGTCAGAAATATTAATTTTTCCTGATGAAGTAGTAATGGTTAAGGACGCAGCATTAATATTCTGAACTTCAGCGTTTGCAGAAAAATTTAAAATTTTAATTTCGTCAAAAGAAATTCCATATGGAACACTGATTGTTACGTTATGTTTCTTTTTTACAGAAGATAAAAGTCCGGTTTTTACGGTAAGCACACCGTTTACAACTTTAACTGTAGGCGTGGAAGCTTCTTTGTCTCCTGTAATTATTACAGAAATTTGTTCAGTGTTGTCAGCTTTAAGAGTCACTTTTCCTGCAGAGAAATTTGTAGAAATGCTTTTTACTTGTGATGGATAAAATCTTTTTGACACAAGGTCAGTATCCTCTGCAAATAAAAAAACAGCAAATAGAAGAGCTGTAATAAAAATAATAGTTTTTTTCATTTGTCCTCCAACATATGTTTAAGTAAAAGTATATATATAAAGGGCATCTCTAAAAATTGAAATTTTTAGAGACTCTATAAAGTATAACAATAAAATCAGTCTTTTGTATCAGCTATTTTATAATCCCAATTATGTTTTGGATATCGCCCTTTCATTTCTTTGCAAATTTCAATCCAAGTTCCGTTCCAAAAGCCTGAAAGGTCATCAGTAATTTGAAGAGGCCGACCAGCTGGTGAAAGGAGTTTTAAGAGAACTGGTACTCCCATTATACGCGGATTATCCATACACCCAAAAATACGTTGTATTATAATTTCGATTACAGGTCGGATTACAAGTTTAGTTTTATCATCCGGTAAAGAATTAAGCTCGTAAATGACTTTCGTTTTTTTTCCGTTAGGAAGGGTAATCTGTGAAGGAACCTGAGTGTCTACAGAACTTCCGTCAAGATACCAGTAAAGAGCGTTATATAAAGTTTCATCAGTTAGGTTTCCGTCTGTAATAAACGGGATAAGCCATTCTTCCGGTTTAGATTCAATAAAATTGAAAATATTAATTTTAGAGTCTGAATGAGAATTGTAAAACTCAGCACGAAGTAGAAAATCTTCGATTTTGTGTGACAATTTTAATGATTTAAGCCCTTTTTGGCGGATTTGTGTACACCACGCAAATGCAGAATCTTCTTTTGTAACAGAAAGTTTTTTTTGAGAAATGATGATTTTTCCGAATTTTGAATATTCAAATTTTCTGACTGCTTGTTTGTCTTCTTCAAAAAAGCATTCAACTTCGGTGTGCACTAAATCTGACACAAGAGAAAGTGCTATATTAGAAGGAACCGGTTCATAATTAAAGATGGTACCACCCGAATTATTTGCCAGGACTTCTGGTGCGATGAGCCATTCAGGGGTTTGGGTAAAATTAAGGGTTTCGGAAAGAAATGCTGTATGGCCGTTAGGAAACTGATATGAAATTTTAAAATCTTGATTTTCTAAGAAAGCCTGTTTTTTTGCAAGCCTGTCAGGAAAGGCTTGAAATAAAAGTTCACAAGGTGAGAGAATTTGTGTTTTATTATGACTAATGGATTTTTTAATTTTGAAAATTTTATTTTGGATATCATCGCAAAATTTTTTTTGAAGTTCAGATTTTGTTTCTGCATAATTTGAATATTTAAGAATAAGCTTTATTGCAGGCTCTTTTAATAAAGGGTTTTCAGCGGCAGTAATAACAAGACTTGCCAGCCGGGGAGGAAGTCCTGTTTCAAGAGCCAGACGACCCCGCTGAGTAATTTTATTTTCTGAGTTCAGGAAGTGAAGTGTTTGAAGAAATTCTAGTGAAGTTTTAATTGCGGCTTTAGTAGGAGTATCCAGAAAAAAATCATCATTGTTTTCTGGAATAGTTCCCCAGCCTGCACATTCCAGAATTAATGAAGAAATATCTGTTCTTAGAATTTCTGGCAGCATAGATTTTTGACGGGGTTCATTTTTATTCCAAAGCCTTATACACCGTCCTTCTTGGGTTCGTCCGGCACGACCCTTTCTTTGTTCTGCCGAAAATTCGCTTTCATTTTCTGTAAAAAGAGTTTCCATTCCAAGAGAAATATTAAGGCGGTTGATCCTTGAAAGACCTGAATCAATAACAGTGGTAACTCCAGGAACAGTAAGCGAAGTTTCTGCAATGGCAGAAGAAATGATTATTCTGTTTGTATTCTTAGGGATTGGAGAAAAAATCTTTTTTTGTTCAGAAAGAGAAACGCTGGAATGAAGTAAACAGACTTCGGTGTTCTTTAAAGAATATGTTAGAAGTTCATTTTCTGTTTTTCGGATTTCTTTTATGCCAGGAAGGAAAACCAGAATAACCTTGGAGTTTTTCTGATAAGTTGTTCTTTCATTATTTAAAAGTTCTTCTAAAACAGCTTGGGTAACACTGACAGAAGGTTTGTATTCAACACTTACAGGAAAAGTTCTTCCCGGGATTTCCATAACAGGAACAGAGTGGTTTTCTGGATTGTCGTTATTCCCTGTTCTAGATAAATAGTCAGTCAGTTTTTTTGTTTCAATTGTAGCAGACATTATGATAACAAATAAATCTTCTCTTAATTCCATGGCTTCTCGAAGAAAGGCCAGATTTAAATCTGCTTGTAGAGAGCGTTCGTGAAATTCGTCAATTAAGATTACAGAATATTCTGAAAGAGAGGGATCATTTTGTAGTATTCTGGAAAGTACAGCTTCTGTAGTGACTTCAATTTTTGTGTTTACAGATGTTTTGTTTTCCAGATGGATTTTATATCCGCAAGTTTTGCCACATTCTTCACCAAGAATTTCTGAAATGCGTTCTGCAATTGAAAGAGCTGCGATTCTTCTGGGTTCGGTCATTAAAATTTTTCCTTCAAAAAAATTTATAAGACCTGCTGGAATAACTGTTGATTTACCGGCTCCGGTCTCTGCCGTAAGAACAAGAAACCTGGAAGCAGAGTTTTTTAATGTTTCAGCAATTTTGGGAATGAAGGGGGTAACCGGTAAGTCTGGAAGCGTGTACATATATTTATTATAAAAGAAAAAAGGATTTGTGGCATTCCAAAAAAAATAAAAAAGTAATGCAAATATGGCGTTATTTAATTAAACGTTTAACAAAATTTTATGATATAATCATTTGGGAGTGCCGCTAACGCGGAGTTTTTATAAGGAGTTATGATAAAAATACATCCGTGTATTTTTATCATTTGCATCTTGCTTTGCAAGCTGCGATTCACGCCATCCATGGCGTGCCGCTAACGCGGAGTTTTTAAAGGAGTATTTTGTATGACAGAATCTGTAAAAATAGCTGTGAATCCTGTAATTTATGCTGATATGCCGGATCCAGATGTAATTAGGGTGGAAAATACTTTTTATATGATTTCTACAACAATGCATTTTATGCCTGGAGCAGTTATTCTGCGTTCATATAATTTGGCGGATTGGGAGATTGCAGGACATGTTTATGATGTATTGGATGATTATCCTGCTGCCCGTATGCAGAATGGAAAAAATATTTATGGAAGTGGAATGTGGGCGGCTTCTTTAAAATATTACAACGGAAAATTTTACGTTCTTCATATTGCAAATGATACTCATTCTTCTTATTTGTATACTGCGGAAAAACCAGAAGGACCTTGGAGTCAGAAAAAAATAAAATCTTTTTTTTACGATCCGGGTTTATTTTTTGATGATGACGGTCGTGTATATGTTGTTCATGGAAATAGAGAAATCCGTATAACAGAACTTGATGAAAATTTGAACGGATCAAAATCTGGCGGGCTTGATAAGGTAATACTAAAAGACAGAGATGAAGTGCCTCTAGGATATGAAGGAAGTCATCTTTATAAAATTAACGGAAAGTATGTTCTCTGTCTTATTCACTGGCCAAAAGAAAAGATGAGAACACAGGCTGTGTTTACAGCAGACAAACTGGACGGAGAATGGAAAGGTGGAGATGTCCTTTGTGATGATATGGGAGAATTTCATTCAGGTGTAGCCCAAGGTGGGCTTGTGGATACTTTGGATGGAGACTGGTACGCAGTTTTGTTTCAGGATCATGGAGCCCAGGGAAGAATGCCGTGTATTGTTTCGGTTACTTGGGATAATGGAAAGCCGGTTTATGGACAGAAGGGTAAGGCATTAAAAAAAATGGAAGTAAAGGATTATAATCCCGGTTATAAATATGCACCGATTTCGGATAGTGACGATTTTAATTATGAAGAAAAAAATCCAAAATTAAAAAATGTTTGGGAATGGAATCATATTCCTGAAAAAGAAAACTGGTGGATAGAAAATAATGGTAAAAAAGCTGGGTCACTTTGTATTCGAACAAATTATATAAAGCAAAATTTAGTAACAGTTCAGAATACTTTAACACAACGGCTTGTAGGAATGGAACCAAAAGCAAGCGTATTTGTAAACGCTTTAGATTTAAATGACGGAGATGTAATAGGACTTGCGGCATTTGAAAGCTGTTATGCTTTTGTTGGACTTAAGAAAAAGAATGGAAAAGTTTATGTTGTACGGGGAGAAACAAATTATCCTGACGGAAAAATAGAGCCAAACAGAAATAACAGAAATGAAGACAAAATAACAGATGAAATTGAAATTACAGGAAATGAATGCCAGCTAAAACTGAATTTTGATTTTAAAAACTTAAAAGATGAAGTCAGATTCTTTTGGCGTGAAACAGAAATGGATTCCTGGAAGGAAATAGGCAAAGCACACAAACTTCGTTTTATGCTGGACCATTTTTGCGGTACAAGAGCCGCACTTTTTGTTTACAGCGAAAACGAAGCTGGTGGAATTGGACGATTTAATAAATTCAGAGTGGAGTAAAGGTTAATCAATTACATCCCATAATCTGGCAATATCATCATCTGTAATTACGTTGCACTGACCTTTATGAAGAATGGTGTATTCATGCTGGCAGTGCCCGTTTTTCTTTTTTTCTGATAGCTCTTCTGCGGAAACTACAAGAACACAAATGCAGTAATCTTTGTGGTAAAGTCTTTTCCCAACAAGATTTTTCCATTCGTGAACAAAGTCTATATTACAGTCAGGAATGGATTCTTCTTCCAGGATTTCTTCTTCCTCATCATTCATGACTGCGTCCCATGGACTCTTTGGTTTATCCTTGTTTTTTTTATTTCCGAACATATGTTTACCTCCGTTTGTTTTATAGGTTTAATTTACAGTTCCTTATCAGGGTTCAGAAACTTTATTTCATCTTTTATTTTTTTTAGGCTTGATTACTTCATAATCTTCTACTACAAAGTAACCGTCATCTAACATTTTAAAAGGAGCTTTGCCTTCATTTTGCAGTCGGATATACCCTGTAAGCAGTACTTTACGCCCAGAAAGTTTATTGATTTTTTTTATGATTCCTTTGTTTTCTGAAGTAATAGAAAATTTTCTTCCATCAGATGTTTTGATACCTGGGAAAGAATGGGGTTCATTGCCATAAAGAGAAATGACACCTTCAATCTGTATGTAAGATTCCCTGGAATCAGATTTTCCAAAAGCATTCAAAGAGATTACTGTAGTAAAAAGCAGAAATAGAAAAATAATTTTTTTCATAAGGCCTCCTAAGAGATTATTAAAAATTCTGGATTACACAATACATATGAAGTTCATCATATTCAGGAATGACAACATTAAGTGTTTCGGTGCCTTCTCCTGCATACTGAAGAATGAACCCATATTTTCCAACATCAGGTTTTTCTTTAGAAGAAAAAGTCTTTAGACCTTTGGTCTTTTCTTTTTTTCCATTTACAACCTGATAGAAGTCTGAAAGGTTAATGCCATCTGCGGAAAAAGAGGTATTAGCAACTTTTCCTTTTACAGAACGGTTCAAAGTTTTAACGCTGGAATTAAGAACATCAATATTTTCATTCATAACTGATGTAACAAAATCTATAAGTGTATCTTCAAATGTAACGTAGGTTTTTGAATCTTTCTTTATACCAGCAGATTTTAATGCTTCGGTAATGGCTTTTTCATCGGTATACGGATTTGTTGCAATTTTATTGATGAGTGAAGGTCCACCGTAATTTCTGGCAAGGAAAGAGCCGTAAGCCAGAACAAAACCATAATTTTCTTGAGAAA
Source organism: Treponema sp. (assembly GCA_021442965.1). The sequence goes on along the minus strand of JABUUX010000185.1, from coordinate 3,875 downwards.
AACTTGAACCTGTTTGAGTTATTCCCATATTATAACCACCGTTAAAGTATGGAAGCCGATTATTCCGCACAGTATTTGCATAGGAAGTTAAGGAATCAAGACAATTGTCAAACAGAAGGTCTTCGGCTACAGCAGAAAGCATTTCTGTAAACCAGGTTTCTTCTGAAGGAATATTATTATTAATTTCTTTGTTTACAAAATTTAGAAGATGATTGAATTCGTGTGCAATGACTGAAATAGAAGTGTCTTTGTAGTTTTTATACAAAACCGAGTCCAAATAAATTACCTGAGTTTCTGCACTGTGTTCATTTTCTAGTGCTGCGTTAAAGTAAAGGTCGGCAGGATCAAAATATCCAAAGGTGCCGGCAGACTGATTTTTAGTAGAATCGCCGTAGATGTCACAAAGAACTATGGAAACTCGGCATGGAGTTTTTGAAATGAAATATGATTCTAAAGGCATTACATTTCTACCGCCCATTAGAGCTGTTTCGGCATCATAAATTTCGTCAAAAGCATTTCCTATGGAAATAAAATCTTTTTCGGAAAGAAACGTTTCACCATAATTGTCATCTTCAAGCCAGCTGATGTTGTTGAAATAATAGATATCTGCATATTCAGACTGATACACAATACCTAAATCCCAGTCATAAAAATCATCTGCAGAAGAGTCATACGGAAAATAAAAAGTGTGAAAGTCACCTATTTCAGTTTCTTCAGGTTCGTCCTCTTCGGCAAGGCGTGAAAATACAGGCTTTAATGAAGCAAGTTCAGTTTGAGGTTTAAGATTTGATTTGTAATTTCGGACAAAAGACGGAACTTCAAAAACTACAGGATTTTCTGTCTGAAAATCAAAGCTGGCCCGGGATTCTGAATGTGAAAACGTATTGTCTAAAACAACGGATGAATTCTTTAAAGTACTTTCTACACTTTCTAAAAGACCGTCTTTTCCGCTGTTGTATTGAACAACCCAAACTTTGGAGTTTGGCTGCACTTTTTTTGAAATATCAACGGTGGTGGAAGAAATTTCAAAGACTTCAGTGGAAGTAATTTTTGCAGTCGTAGTGTTGTTTTTCTGAGTGTTTAATAAATCTGAACAGCCTGCAAAGAAGAATGCGGAAATAAAGACAAAAAAGACAGAAAACTTATTCATAAATAAATTATATCATAAAAAAAGTTTAAGTTTGTAATTAAGGGAGGAAAATTAAAAAAAATTAATTAAGAGCAAAAAATTTGGTTACGAAAGTTTTTTATCGAATTCTTCTTTTGGAACAGGCTTACTGAAGAAGTATCCCTGAGCCAGCCAGCAGTTGCTTTCTTTAAGAAGGCGGACATCGGCATCTGTTTCTACACCTTCAACAATACATTCAAGGCCTAAATCATTTGCCATATTGATGATAGATTTGAACATGCGCTGGTCGTTGCTGCCGGTTTTTTGTGCACCTTCCAAAAGGGATTTGTCAATTTTAAGCATATCCCAAGGAAGTTCTTTTATAAGCGAAAGTGAAGAGTAGCCTGTACCAAAATCGTCCATGGCAGTACTGATTCCTTCAGAATTAAAAATACCAACAATCTGGCGAAGGTCATCATCACTGGCTGCAGAGGAAGATTCTGTAAGTTCAATTTGAATGAGAGAACGCGGAATGTTGTACCCGTCAATAATTGTTGTAATGCTTGAAACAATGTTATCCATGGAAAGAGAAGCCCGGGAAAGATTAACAGACACTTGTACCGGATGTTTACCTTCTTTAATCCAGCCCGCAATATGCCGGCATACGTGATTCAGCATATACATATCCAGATATTTGATAGAAAGATTTCTTTCAAGTACTGGTATAAAACTGTCTGGATAAATCATTTTTCCGTTGTGAACCCATCTTACCAGAGCTTCTGCACCTTTAAGGGTGTTTTTGTGAAGATCCACTTTTGGCTGATAATAAACCTGAAATTCTTCATTTTTGATGGCATCTTTAAAAATCTTTTCAATTTCTCTTTGATTTTCAACGTCTGTATCAAGTTTTTCATCGTAATAGATGATAGGGTTCCCGTCACTTTTATGAGCAATGTTTACTGCCATAGAAACTGTATCCATAACCTCATAAGCAGAGCTGTAACGACTTAAATTCAGATTAATGCCAACGTGAGACGAAAGGGATACATTTTCTACAGAGCCGTCAGGGCGGGTTGCTTTCAGATTGGTTTTACGAAGGTAATCTAAAACGCGTCCGTGTTCTTTTTTAAGGAAAAGTACAACACCATGGTCTCCGCCAGCGGCAGAAACTTCACCTTTTTCATCTTCTGATTTATTTTTTTGAACAAGATTTTTAAGTTCAGAAAGATATGTTTCTAAAATACGGGTTCCTTCTTCCTGTCCAAAGTTTCTGTTTACATCAGAAAAGTTATGAAGATTAAAGAATGCAACTCCAAAGTTTTCTATGCGCTTGGCATTTATAAGTTTTTGAAGGCGTGTATTGAAGTAAGCCAGATTTCTTGTGTTTTTGAAACGAAGGTCGTGGGTATCGGTAAAAGAAATGTATCTGGACATAAGGTTAAAGGAATTGTTTACAAAGATAAGACGACTTAAATAGGTGATACGTTTTTTATCTTCTGCAGTCCAGTCCGGGGCACCCTTTAGTTGAAAGAAGGTATGTTCTGTATGGACGATATCTTTTTCTTCATTTTTGCACAAAAAAGAACGGTTGCTATCTGCAAGGGGAGTGTCATAATAAACAGGATCTAAATCTCCGTGAAGGCTGTGTCGGTTTGAATTAAAAGGAGTTTTATGAACACTAATTTTACCAATTTTTAGAAATTCGCAGATATCCTTTAATAGCGCTTGGGCATCTTTACCGTTAAACAACCTGGATTTTTCTATAAAATCCTGAAGTAATTCGGTGTATTTCTGCAGGTTAAAATCTTGTTGCATAGGAAACTCCTTGCCAGTCTTTTTTTAATTCCCGTTGAGAGCAAACTTCTCCCAATATCCCCATTTATTTTATTATAAGGGAAAACCTCTAAAAAACAATAGAAAAAATCAAAAATTATAGAGAAAATGGAGAAAAAACGTTTAATTACACAGCCACTCCATGCAAGCCGGAACACAATGACTCCAGAAGTCCATATCGTGATTTCCTTTATCTTCTAAATAAACGTGATCAATTCCTGTTTCTGTCAGGAAGCGATGCATGGCCCGGTTTGGTTCCAGTAGAAAATCTTCGGTACCGCAGGCCATGTAGATTTTTGGAAGAGTTTCTCCGGAAGATTTAAGTTTTGTAGCAAGGACTTCGGGATTAACGTCTCTTTCTTCTACGGTTTCCAGATCTCCGAAACATTCCCGGTAGTATTCATAATTTGCAACAGGATTTTTATCTTCAGGTTTCATGTGTGCAATGCCGTGAACAATAAGGGCAGAAGAAAGACCAACGCATTTTCCAAAAGTTTTGGGATACGCAAGTGCTGTGTGAAGAGCACCAAAGCCTCCCATGCTCATGCCCATGGTAAAGGTTTTCTCAGGTGTAAGTGCAAGACCAAATGTATCCCGTATAAAATTAACAAGTTCTTCGCCAACAAAGGTCTGGAATTTATGTGCGGTAGAAATGCCGTCCAGATAAAATGAATTTTCACAGGAAGGACAGACAACTGCCGCGTTGTATTTTGCAAGCAGGTGCTCGGGAATCCAGTTTCCGCCGTCACCGGTATAACCGTGAAGAAGGAAAATGCATTTCATATTTTTTTTGTCTACAATAGGAATTTTCCCTTCAAAGTCGGCGCGGGGGTCGTTAGGAATAATTACTTCAAGAGGTACGGGTCTGTTTAAACAGTTAGAATAAAATTTGATATTAAAATGTGCCATAAATTTGATTATAATACAGAAAATG
>JABUUX010000053.1 GCA_021442965.1 Treponema sp. | reverse complement strand
GGAATAAAACCTCTCGCCATTTTAGAACGCAACGACCTAATCGAACTCGCCTTACAATCTTCCGTTTCTGGCGGAAACAAAATCCTTTCTTCAACAGTCACATGGCTTGATGAATATTTTTCGGGCAAAAATCCTGACATAAAAATTCCGCTTTACTTCGCGGGAACTGATTTTCAAAAAGAAGTGTGGGAAATCCTCTGCAAAATTCCGTACGGAAAAACTATGTCATACGCAGAAATTTCAAAAGAGATTGCTTTAAAACGGGGCATAAAAAAAATGAGTGCACAGGCTGTGGGAAATGCAGTCGGTAAAAATCCCATTTCCATCATCTGCCCCTGCCACAGAGTAATCGGCTCTGACGGCAGCATGACAGGTTACGCCTGGGGAATAGATGTAAAGATAAAACTTCTGGAGTTGGAGAAAATTATAGCTTCATCCAATTCTTCTTCAACAAAATCATAATGTTACTCAACTTTACATCAATATATTATTGTGTATTGTAATTTTAGTTCAATAAATTATAATTATTAATAAAATAACATCAATATATTGATACAATACAATCATGACATTCAGAGAAAGACTTAGAAATGAGATTGAATACAAAGGACTTATGGTAAAGGAGATTTCTGCGGCTGTGGGAATCAGCAACAGTACATTTCTGTCTTACATTGATGCACGCGGAGTTTTACCAAATGTAGAAACTGCTGTAAAAATTGCCGACTTTCTTGGTGTTTCTGTTGAATATCTTGTAAATGGAACGGACGGGCAGACAAAAACTGTATCTGAAACTCGCGAAGAAGGTCTTTTAATGAATAATTACCGAAGCCTGTCAAAGGAAAATAAAACAGTCCTTCTTGCCATATCGAATACGTTGAAATCGATTTAAAAACTGCTCACTCCTACTCAAACAGAACTTTTATATAATTTCTGCCACACGCAGAAACGCTTTTCCCCAAAGCCCCTATTTAAACCGCTGTTTTAAAAAAATATTGTCTCTTGCAATTCTTACTATGATTATGCAGAATATTTAAGGACATCTCTAAAGGTGCAAATTTTTGAGATTACATTATACAAAATTTATTTATATAAAGGACTTTTTTATGAAAAAAGCAGCTGCGATTCTTTCACTTTTAATATTTTCTATTTCATCAATGTGGTGCGAAACCCCTGTACTTAATATAGGCGTTCTGAATGGTCCTTCAGCAGTTCCTGGTGCTTATATAATGGAGAAGGAAGAGGGTAGTTCAAACTCAAGTTATAATTTTCAGATTTTTTCAGGTGCTGATTTGGAACTTCCAAAACTTTTGAAAGGCGAAATTGATATCGGTGTTCTGCCACCAAACGCTGCTGCAAAAGTGTGGAACAACTCCAAGGGAAATCTTCTAGCATTGGCTGTAGTTGGAGAAGGAAATGTTTCTCTATTAACAACAAATCTTGAATGTAAAAGTCTTTCAGATATTTTACCGGGAAGCACAATTTACTGTGCAGGTCGTGGAGCAACCCCTGAATATATGTTCCGGTATATTCTGAAAGAAAAAAATATTCCGTGCAGTAATAATTCTTCAATCCGTCAGAATGCACTATATCTTGATTTTTCTATTCCAAATCCAGAAATTGCTGCAGCCCTTGTTTCTGGGAAAGCTGAATATATTCTGGTTCCGGAACCATTTGCAACAGTAGCATTAATGCAGGGAAAAAATAAAGGAGTTAAAAAAGTAACAACACTTTCTGAAGAATATGCATCACTAAAAAGTTCAAATGATAATTTCCCAATGACACTTTTAGTATGCAATAAAAAAGTGTATGAAGAAAAAAAAGAAGTCATTGAAGCTTTTCTTTCAGAATACAAAACTGCAGTAACATGGACAAATGAGAATCCTACAGAAGCGGGAAGGCTTGTTGAAAAACATACTTTGGGATTAAAAGCAAATATAGCTTCTGCTTCAATTCCAAACGGAGCTTATGTTTTTTATTCTGCAAAAGATTCAAAGAAAAAAATTGAAAATCTTTTAAAAATCTTTTTAGACCAGAATGAAGATTCTATAGGCGGAAAACTTCCCGGAAATGATTTTTACAAATGAAAGAAAAATTAAGAAACAACCTGATTATAGTTTTATCAATTTTTATTTTTTTTGGATGCTGGGAAATCTTTTCTTATGTGATTGATTCTCCTCTGGTGTTTCCACATTTAAAAACAGTTATTAAAGAATTTTCCCGATTAGTGGTAGAAAAACAATTCTGGATTTCACTAAGCAGTTCTGTGCTAAGAGTTTTAGAAGCTTTTATTCTAACACTTTTTTTGGGTACAATTCTGGGACTTGCTTCAGGGTTTTGGAACGGTGTAAAGAGTTTTTTATTTTTTCCTCTTTCAATAATCCGAACAACTCCTGTAGTAGCAGTCATAATGATTATGCTTTTTTGGTTTGATTCGAAAACACTTCCTGTAATTTGCGCAGTCCTTATGGGCCTTCCATTAATGACAGATTCTGTTTGTAAAGCTGTTCGTCAAACTGATAAAAAACTTTTGGAAATGGCTTATGTATTTAAATTGTCTTCTTTTACAAAATTATCATGTGTATATATACCATGTATAAAGCCTTATTTTGTTGGGGCTGCACATACAGTGTTTTCTCAAGGATGGAAAGTTGTGGCTGCTGGAGAAATACTGGCACTTCCTCGTAATGCATTGGGAACAATGCTTCAAGACAGTCGTATTATTTTGGATACTCCAAAAGTTTTTGCACTGACTGTGTCTCTTTCACTCTTATGTATAGTATCCGAAAAAATTTTCTTTGGTTTGTGTAAGTTAGTTATGATTGTTAGCAGTAAGTGTCGGAGACACATTTGTGACGGGGCTTTTGCAGTTATGTCTTCTGACTCTGACACTTCGGTTTTTTTAAAACCAAAGGATTTGCAAACTGCTTCACTTCCTGACACAGCAGTCAATATAAAGAATCTATCCTTTTCTTATAAAACAGAAACAGTGGAGCGTAAAATTTTTTCTGATTTTTCTATTGATTTTGAATCACATAAAAAAACTGCAATAGTTTCACCAACAGGAAGTGGAAAAACAACACTATTAAAAATTCTTTCCGGTATTATTCCTTCTTCCCAATGGACAGGTACAGTTTTGTGTCCTGAAGTTTCAGTAATATTTCAAGAAGACAGACTGGTTTTGGGAATAACAGTATTAAAAAATGTTGCATTGCCACTTTTTTCCATAATGAAAAAAGAAGATGCTTATAAAAGGGCTTTTTATTATTTAGACAAAGTGGGACTTAGAGAAAGAGCTTATTCATTCCCTGATGACTTAAGTGGTGGAGAAAGACAAAAAGTTCAGGCTGCCAGAGCTTTTGCTTTCCCATCCTCTGTAATTCTTATGGACGAAGGAACAAATTCTCTTGATGAGAATTCAAAAAAGGCACATTGGGCATTAATTGAGAATCTTTTAGTTGAAGAAACCAGAACTCTTATTTTTGTGACACATGATGAAAGGGAAGCAAAAGAACATGCTGAATGTATTGTCAGTATTTAAACATTTTCTTTAAGCTGACGTTCAAAGAGTATTTTTCTTATGATAGCTGGAAGAATTTTTCGTAGTGGCAAAGTGGAAGTGCTGTCGGGGGAAAGTGATACCGCTTGCTCCATGATGTCTGACATTACCGGAGGCACTGCACCCAGGATATTTTCTGCCTCATTAAAGTTATATTGCTTATGTAAAAGAGGAGGCTTGTGTTTCTGTAATTTTGTAACCGGAATAAATTTACAGGGTCTCCATACTGTTTTTCCAGTCTTATCGTGAAAGGAACTTGCACCAAACAGTCTGCATATAAAAGGCCGTCCCCCATAAATAGAACAGTGATATGCGTTTTGGGGATTAAAAAAAATACAGGTTTTTTCGTTGTAGTCTTTACAGAAGTTTCCAGCTGCAATATCTAATGCTTTGTCATATTGATTTTCTATGAGCCATTCTGCCATGTACATAGCTTCAATTTCAAAAACTTCAGGTTCAAAATTTATGCAGCAGGAACCACAGCCTTCGGGGCAGTAGAATTGTGTTTTTTCTAACCAGTTTTTTTGTATTGCTTCAAGATTTGTATATATAGTTTTTACTTTGTTTGTAATCTCTTCTGAAAAAGTCATGTCCTGAAATATACTTCCAAACAATAATTTTATTCAAGATATAATTTACTTTAAGGAGAGTCTTAATCTATTCACACCAAAAAACTTTGTTCCCTGAACGTGGAATTGGATCTGGAATGTCTCCGTCAGGGATTCCAAGTGCCAGGTGACCGATACCTTCCCATTCGCCTTCAACACCAAGACTTTTAAGCCAATCCTGCCATTCCGGTGTTTCAAATTCTTCTCTAGCTCTGTGAATCCAGCAGGAGCCTAATCCTAAATCGTGAGCCATGAGCATCATGTTTCCAAGAATGAGGGAGCCGTCGTATGTTTTGTTACGCCAGTTTTTATCGGACAAAACAATTAGAATTACCGGTGCTCCGTAAAACTGGTCATTTGAGCGTTCTGAAATTTCCCCGTTAATTTTTGTAAGTTTTGAAATTATTTCTTTATTAGTTACAGCAACGATTATTGAAGACTGAAGATTTCTTCCGCTGGCTGCCCATCTTCCGGCTTCTATAACTTTTTCGATTTTTTCTTTTGGTGGAAGTTGTGGTAAAAATTTTCGGATAGATCTGCGGGACTGCATTTTTGCAAAGACATCATCTTCTGGAACTACAGCAAAAAAATCCAGACAAAAAGTTTTGTCTTCGTTTTGAAGACTGTGAAAATGACCTTTAGGACAATAATGGCAGTCTCCGGGTTTGAGTGATTCTATTGAGCCATCAATTACTACTTTTCCGTTTCCGCTTATGATATAAATAATTTCACTTGATGTATCGTGGCAGTGAAGTCCAATGGATGAAGATGGCTCCAGTCTTCCGTAAAGGATTCTGTTTTTCCCGTCAAAAAACATTTTTGCATTTAGAGTTCCTTCACCACCTTTGAAATTTGGAAAAGATTTAAGTTCTGTTTCATTGAATTCAATTTTCATATTTCACCTGTATAAATAAGATTTTACATCTCTTTTTTCAGATTACCAATAGGATTACAAAAGGAAAAAAAGTTTTTTGAAATGTACTGCTAATAATTTTCAAATGTAACTGATATTTTAGTGCCCAGTCCAAGTTTACTTTCTAAAGAAATCTTTCCGCCTGTAATTTCTGCAATATGTTTTACAATGGAAAGCCCAAGTCCGGTTCCTCCAAGTTCTTTGGAGCGGCTTTTGTCTACACGGTAAAAGCGTTCAAAAACTCTGTCCTGAGCTTCAAGCGGTATTCCGATTCCGGTATCTTCTACAGAAAAAGAAATTGAATTTAATTGTTTTTCAGCTTTGATTTTAACTTTCCCGTCAGGTTTGTTATAGCGCACTGCATTCTGAACAAGATTATAGCAGAGTTCTTGAAGTAGCTCTTTTGAAACAGGAAGTACCAGGCTTTTGGGTCCTGAGTATTTCATTTTTATTCCGTTTTTCTTTGCTTCCAGTTTAAGCATGTCTATTGTTTCTTCTACGATTTTTGCCAAATCAGAATTCTCCCCAACTACAGAGTCTTGCTTTGGTGAGGAATCAAGTTCGCTTAAACGAAGAATATCATTTATTAAACTTAGGAGGCGGTCTGCATTTTTGTGAATTTCTCCTGCAAAATATTCAGTCTGTTTTTTATCAGAATCTGCCATTCCGTTTTCTAAAAGTTCTGCATATCCGGAAATGGCTGTAAGCGGAGTTTTTAGTTCGTGACTGACATTTGCAGTAAATTCCTGCCTCATGTTTACTGTGCTTAAAATTGTGTCGTGCTGGCTTCTAATTTTCCGTGCAATGGGAAGCAGTTCCGGGTATACCGGATTTATATCAACTTCATCCAGATTATCTGCCATGCGGTTTATGGGCTTGATAATGGCTTTAGTGAGGAAATGACTGAATAAAATAGAAAGTGCAAATAGAAAGATAAGTGTAATTGCAACTGCAGGTAACACTGAAAAAATAATAGCAAAAACATTTGAGGATTTTTTTCCAACACGAAGTATAGTTCCATTTTTCAATAATAGGGCATAGTAAAACAGACTTTCACTAAGAGTGTCACTTTTACGGATGATTTTACCAGTTCCTGTTTTTAATACCTGATTTACTTCCGGACGATTCAGATGGTTTTCAAGAAATTCAGAAGAAGAGGCAGAGTCGTAAATAACAGAACCGTCAGTTTTAATAATAGTAATCCTAAGATTATTGTCTGATGATAAAAATACTTCTGGCGTAGATTCAGACCCATTAGATGATAGAAAGCTGGAAATGATTTCTGCAGTGTTTTTTAGATTTTCAAAAACCTGTTTTTTTAGAATGTCATAAAAAACAAATGTAAGAAGTATTGTTGTAACAATAATGGAAGCTGTAGAAAGAATTAAAAATCTGCTGTTTATTTTACGTTTCAAATTTATACCGCCTTGTAGCCTACGTTTCTTACGGTTACAATCCTGTTTCCTTCTGCTTCAAGTTTTTTTCTTAGTGTTTTTATATGCATGTCTACCGTACGACTTTCAATGTCAGGAGAGGTGTTCCATATTTTATCTAAAAGGAATTCACGTGTCAGAACATTACCTTTGTTTTGTATTAGAAGAAGAAGCAGTTCAAATTCTTTGAAAGTCAGTTCTATTGGATTATTGCTGATGGTTACAGTCCGGCTTTTTACATCAATTTTAATTTTTCCCAAAGAAATAGGTGTTGAGGATTCTGATTTAGAAGTTGAAAGGATTCCGCGCCTAAGAACTGCTTTTACTCGGCTGACTAGTTCCATTAAACCAAAAGGTTTTGTAATGTAATCATCTGCACCGTAATCAAGAGCTTTTACAGTATCAATTTCGGAAGCTTTAGCTGTAACCATTATAACGGGAAGATTCTTTGTATGTTCTTGAGTTCTAATTTTTTTTAAGATTGAGATTCCATCAGTTCCCGGAAGCATAATATCCAGAATTACAATAGAGGGAAGTTTTTGTTCCATGGCTTTTTGAAAAGAAGTATTTTCGTAAAAGCAGACCGGATCAAAACCGGCATTCTTTAGGGTAAAAAATTCTATTTCCGAAATGTTTTTGTCATCTTCTACAATGTAAACAGTTTGCATAAGTAAATTATATAAAAATTATATCAGAAAAATAAATCTTCGGATGTAAATATTATGTAAAATCTTTATAGTCAAAAATCTGAATTTGAAAAACGTGGTAAAAATTTTTTGTGGTTTTTATTTACATATGCGTTAAAATTGAAGAATGAGAATTAAGAATATTTTTGTTATTTTCCTTATATTGCTTTTTTGTTCAGGTCTTTTTGCCAAACCTGTTCCTATTGATAACGTTTCTTCTGCACCTAAGCCTGAAGGCAGACCGAGCGTTGCTCTAGTACTTGCAGGAGGAGGTGCAAAAGGATTTGCTCAGATTCCACTTATGGAATTAATAGATGAACTGGGAATCCCGGTGGATCTTGTTATTGGAACCAGTGTAGGAAGTATTCTTGGAGGTTTATATTCGGCAGGATATTCTGCAGAGGAAATAAAAAAAGAGTTTTTCGATCTGAAGTGGTCTAACTTTTTTTCAGATCAAGTGCTTTCACCTTTTGAAGATTATCAGGAAGAACATTCTTACCATGCGAATGCTGTTTCTTTGAGTTTTGATGAAAACTTTAAACTGAAACTTGGAAGCGGGCTTTCTTCGGGGCAGAAGGTTTATGAAAAGCTAAGAAAGTTTACTTTGAAATTTCCATCTGATATGGATTTTAATGAACTGCCAATTCCTTTTAGGTGTGTTGCAACAAATCTTATGACTGGGAAAGCCGATGTATTTGAAAGCGGTGATATAGCAGAAGCTATACGATGTTCCATGGGGCTTCCAATTGCCTTTATGACTTATGAAGTAGATGGTGAATATTACATTGATGGAGGATTAAAAAATAATCTGGCAACAAATATTGCAAAAGATTTGGGATATGATTATATAATTGCGCTTGATATTTCGTCACGTCTTCCAACTGAGCCAACAGATTTTGAAGGAAGCCCTGCAAGTATGATTATGCAGATGACAACGTATTCTACATTGGATGAAATTACTATGCTTCAGAAACAGGCAGATATTTATGTGCGTCCAGAGATTGACAATTTTTCTGCTGTTTCATTTACAAAAGCCGAAGAGATTTATAATAAAGGGTTGGAGGCTGTTAATGAATTTAGACCGGCTTTTGAGGAACTAAAAGAAAAAATTTATTCACATGCAGCAGAAAAAAACACCGAAGTAAAACTTCATGAAACAAATTATCAGAGCCGAGAGTATTTCTATCCGGATGAAATAGAGCTGTACGGAGTAGAGGAATATGAGCACGCATTTATAAAACAAGAATTTGAGTTTGCTAAGTCAATGGGATTTACCGAAGCTTTCTTTGACTACATGATGGATTTTTTTGTAAGAACCGGAAATTACAAAACTGTTCAGCTTAGGATATTACGTCGGGGTGAAAAATCTGTTTTGTGTATAAGGGCAAATGACATGGGAGATTTAAAACCCAGAATCTTGGTCGGTATAAATTTAAATCAGACTTTTACGGATTATACACTTTCAAAATTGATTATTTCCCCGGACATTCAACTAAGAGGTCTTACAGGTCCAAACAGTCTTTTAAGTTTAAGATTTGATTTGGTTAATAAATTTGGTGCAAAAGTATTTTATTTTCAGCCTTTAAATCCTTATCTGTTTTTTCAAAGTGGTGTTTCTGCTTCTTTAGATATGTTTAGTACTTTTAAGTTTTTTAAAGGTGAAAGAGAAAATTATTTTAATGAACAGGATAAAAAATTTGAAGCACATGTGGGGCTTGGATTTAAAACATTTTCGGGTAATGACGGTCTTTTAAAAGTCTTTTATAAAAGTCATCCTTTGGATTTATTTGCTTATTTGGATGATGTAGAAACCTTCTATTATTCTTTTGTTGATGAATATAAAAGTTCAGTAGTTCAATTTATGGGAGCCAGTTTGGATTATTGCTTTGATACTTTGGATAATGATAATTTTCCTGAGTATGGATTTAGACTTGATGCAGGTGGAAAATTGCTGGTTCCAATTTGTGATCCGTCTTATATGAAAGATATTTCATGTGTGTTTACAGGGGAAATTCAATTTGCAATTCCTATGAGCAGTAAATGGTCAATTACTGGTCGAAGTATTTTTGGAATGGAACCTACAAATAATCTGTCTCCATATTCAAATATTTGTTATTCTGAAGGATTTAATATGATGGATAGATGCTATGCACCACAGATGGTAAATAAAGCATATCTTGGGACAAAAAAGTTTGGTGCAAATTTAAATCTTCAGTATAAACCAAAAGATGAACTTTCCATTTTGGGTGGAGAAATGTATTTCCTTCTTTCTGGTTCCATTTACAATGTTGGATATGATTTTTCAGGTCTTTTCAGTTTAAGTAATCAGCTGGTTCCTTCTGATGCTCAGGTTCAATGGGGGCTTGGTGATTATTATGCACAGGAATGTTTAAAGTGGAACACTGCATTAGGGGTTGGCGTGCGATTTAAAGATTACGTAAATGTTTATATTCGTGCCGGAGCCGGAATGATAAAAAATGAAACAGTGCTTCCTTTCTTGAGCGTAGACTTTGGAAATTTCAGGTTTTAGTGAGTGGGGGATAGAGGAAGTATAAAATAAAAAGTAAAGTTAATAACCCACGCCAGCCTATGGAAGCCCTGCGAAGCAGTCCACCGCAAGCGAGCGTAAGCGAGTGCGGAGGATGACCGTTAGGGAAGGCTGGAACAGGCGTTAAGGCGCAAACAAATTCTATATAACTTCGGCAACTGACTTTAAGTGACCTGCAATGCGGTTCAGACTGGAAGTCATTTCTATAAGAACGATTCCAACGTCTACGGAACATTCGCCATTTTCAAGCCGGGCTTTGTGGTTTTTCTGGATTTCTTTTTTCATGGATTTTATAATTTTACGTCTTGTAAAAAGATCGTTCAAAAGTTCTTCATCTTTTTCATCTTCATGAATAAAAGCATTTACAGTTTCTTCCAGCATATCGTTTGTTGCAGAAAATATTTTTTTTGCTTCCGAAAATCCCTCTTTGGTGAATTTTTCTTTTTTGCGGTTCATTTTTTCAAACGCATGTACAATGGATTTTTCGTAATCACTTATACGCTCAAAGTCTGTGACAGCTTTTTCGTAAACAAAAATTCTGTGGCTGTCTTTTTCATCAAGTTCTTTTGATGCAAGTTTTTCTATAGCACTGGTAAGTGAAACTTGTACATTGTCTAAATCATCTTCAATTTCCATAACGGTCTTAATTTTTTTCTCATCGTATTCTGTAAGACAAAGGGTGCAAAGTTGGAAAGATTTTTGAATGGATTGAGCCATATCGCATACTGCATTTCTTACCAGCGCAACTGCGATTCCTGGGGTTTCTAGAAGGCGCATATCGAAAAGTTCATTAGAATTTCTTTTTTCTTCGTCTTTTGAAACAGGGATTGTAAGAAGTGTAAGTTTTTCGATTAGGTTTCTGAATGGAAGAAGAAGAAGTGTTGCAGAAATATTAAATCCTGAATGAATAATTGCAATGCTTGTGGCACTGGCAGAATTTTTTAAAAACTGAAAATCAAGGAATGCATTCAGAGTGTAAAAAACTGTCATAAAAAGAATTGTTCCTATAAGATTAAAATAAAGATGAACCAAAGCTGAACGTTTTGCATTTTTTTGTGCTCCAATTGCGGAAATTAAAGCTGTTACACAAGTTCCGATGTTCTGTCCCATGATGATTGGAATGGCGCTTCCAAGGCTTACGCTTCCAGTAAGACAAAGTGCCTGAAGAATTCCCACAGATGCAGAAGAACTTTGAATAATTGCTGTAAGAATGGCACCTACACACATTCCTAAAAATGGGTTTTCAAACATAGTAAAAAGGTTTGTAAAAGCCGGTATTTTTGCTAAAGGTTTTACAGCTCCACTCATTGTTTCCATTCCAAACATTAAAACTGCAAAGCCTAAGAAAATATTCCCTAAATCTTTTTTTCGAGTTGATTTACAGAACAAAAGAAATACAGCTCCTATAAGAGCCAGGATAGGGCTGAAGCTGGAAGGTTTTAACAGGCGAACCCAAACAGAGTTTCCTTCTATTCCGGCTAAAGAAAGAATCCAGGAGGTTATGGTTGTTCCGATGTTAGCACCCATTATTATTCCGACTGACTGTTTTAAACTCATAAGGCCTGAGTTTACAAATCCAACAACCATAACTGTTGTAGCTGATGAACTTTGAATTACAGCGGTTACACCGGAACCAAGAAGAACTGCTTTTACGGGATTGTCGGTAAGTTTTTCTAAAAGCGATTCAAGTTTTCCTCCTGCAAGTTTTCCAAGGCTTTGTCCCATTACGTGCATGCCGTAAAGAAAAAGAGAAAGACCACCAATCATTGTTAGAACTGAAAAGATATCCATATGTACCCCCAAAAAAATCGGCTGAAAATAAACCGCTTATTTTATAAGGTACAAATGTAAAGGTTAGGGGAGAAAAATGTAAAATTTATGTAAAATATTATCAGCCTGATTAAGCAAGGCATGCTTCCGAGTTTGTATTCGCAGCCTTGCTCCTGTCATTTTAATATGCTTTTTCGTGTACTCCTGATATAGCTCTTCCAGAAGGTTCGTCCATCTTTTTCCAGGCTTCGTCCCATTCAAGAGCTTTTGCAGTAGAGCAGGCAACTCCGGCTTCGTGCGGAACGCAGAGAGCGGCACTGTTACTTGGGAAGAGACGTGAATAAATTTCGCGATAGTAATATTCTTCTTTTGTTTTTGGAGTATTAACAGGGAATCTTTTTTCTCTTTGAGCGAATTCTGCATCGCTCACTTTTTGTGCAGTCATTTCTTTTAGTGTATCAATCCAGCTGTAGCCTACTCCGTCACTGAACTGTTCTTTCTGTCTCCAGCAAATATCCGGTGGCAGAATATCTTCAAAGGCTTTACGGACAATCCATTTTTCAATTCTTTGTTTACCGTCAGGAAGACGAATATTCATTTTGTCTTTTGGATTTAAGGACATTGCTGTATCAATGAATTCTTTGTGTAAAAACGGAACGCGACCTTCAATTCCCCATGCCATCAAACTTTTGTTTGCGCGGAGACAGTCGTAAAGATGGAGTTTACTCATTTTGCGAACAAGCTCTTCGTGAAATTCTTTCTCGTTCGGCGCCTTGTGGAAGTAAAGATATCCGCCAAAAAGTTCATCGCTGCCTTCACCGGAAAGTACCATTTTAATTCCCATTGCTTTTATAGCACGTGCTAAAAGATACATTGG
>JABUUX010000145.1 GCA_021442965.1 Treponema sp. | reverse complement strand
CGGTTAATGAACACTGTGTTCCATCC
The DNA here is from genome assembly GCA_021442965.1 of Treponema sp. The sequence goes on along the minus strand of JABUUX010000145.1, from coordinate 12,482 downwards.
CATTTTTACCGAAGGTTCAATATCGTGATTCACGCTGTCGCCTATGTACCAGAAATCAGATGGATTTTCTGAAGCTTCCGGTATTTTTTCCATTACTCTTTGAACTGCAGTTTTGAATATTTTTAAATCCGGTTTGGAAACTCCAACTTCTCCGGAAATAATTATTGGGTCAAAATAAGAAGAAAGATTTTTACTGTTCAGTTTCCAGTTCTGGTTTTGGGAATCTCCATTAGTAATAATACCCATTGGAACTTTATGTTTTTTTAAAGATTCAAGTACCGGAATTACATCAGGAAACAAACGGATTTGTTTTTCGTATGCCGACCAGTAAATATTAAAACGCTTGTTGTTTTCTTCCTCCGAGAGCAGAACACCGTTAAGCTCAAAAGATTTTTTAACACGCATTTTTCGCTGCTCATCAAAAGTATATATCCCTTCAGAGTAACGGTCAAAAAAAATTTGCGCCCATTTTTTCCAATTAAATGAAAATTCTTCATACTCCATTTTAAGTTCTGATTTGTACAAATCATAAATAGTTTTAATTCCAACATCAGCGGCACTTTCAAAATCCAGCAGGGTACGGTCCAGGTCAAAATAAACAAACATAAAATAATTTTAATGAAATTTATGAGAGGCTGCGAGTATAAATTAAGGGTGAAGAGGGAATGAAAAAATATCCAAAAAAAATTGATATCTTTGTTGACAAAAGAAGATAACAGATGTATGTTTCTACATATAGAAACAGTTACTATGTATAGAAACACAGCTGTTTAATGACATAACTTAAAAAGAGGTATTAAAAATGAGTGAAAAAGAAATCCCTTACAAAATTTATCTGACCGAAGAAGAAATGCCAAAGCAGTGGTATAACGTGCGTGCCGATATGAAAAAGAAACCGGCTCCACTTTTGAATCCCGGAACACTAAAACCAATGACAGTTGAAGAACTTTCACATGTTTTTTGTGACGAACTTGTAAAACAGGAATTGGACGACACAACACCGTTCATCGACATTCCACAAGAAATCCGGGACTTTTATAAAATGTATAGGCCGGCTCCTCTTGTACGCGCATACTGCCTGGAAAAGAAACTGGGAACTCCAGCAAAGATTTATTACAAATTTGAAGGCAACAATACTTCAGGAAGCCACAAACTGAACTCTGCAATTGCACAGGCCTATTATGCAAAAAAACAGGGACTTAAAGGCGTTACAACTGAAACTGGAGCCGGACAGTGGGGAACTGCTCTTTCAATGGCATGTTCTTATCTGGATTTGGACTGCAAAGTATACATGGTAAAATGTTCCTACGAACAGAAACCTTTCCGCCGCGAAGTAATGCGCACCTACGGAGCAAGTGTAACTCCATCTCCTTCAATGCTTACTGAAGTAGGAAAGAAAATCAATCAGGAACACCCGGGAACTACAGGCTCTCTTGGATGTGCAATTTCAGAAGCAGTTGAAGATGCAACAACTCACGAAGGATACCGCTATGTTTTAGGTTCAGTTTTGAATCAGGTTCTGCTCCATCAGTCTGTAATCGGTCTTGAAGCAAAAGCCGCACTCGACAAATACGGAGTAAAACCTGACATCATTATCGGCTGTGCAGGAGGAGGATCGAACCTTGGCGGACTAATTTCTCCGTTTATGGGCGAAAAACTGCGCGGAGAAAAAGATTATCAGTTTATCGCCGTTGAACCTGCAAGCTGCCCAAGTTTTACACGCGGAAAATATGCTTACGATTTCTGTGACACAGGAAAAGTCTGCCCGCTTGCAAAAATGTATACACTCGGAAGCGGCTTTATTCCTTCTGCAAACCACGCAGGAGGGCTGCGCTACCACGGCATGAGCTCGACTTTGAGTGAACTTTACGATCAGGGACTTATGGAAGCCCGTTCAGTAGAACAGACAGCCGTATTTGCCGCCGCCGAACAGTTTGCCCGTGTAGAAGGAATTCTTCCGGCTCCAGAAAGCAGCCATGCCATTAAAGTTGCAATTGACGAAGCAATGAAATGTAAAGAAACAGGAGAAGAAAAAACAATCCTTTTCGGACTTACCGGAACCGGATATTTTGATATGTATGCTTACGAAGCCTTCCACGACGGAAAAATGAAAGATTACATTCCAACAGATGAAGATTTGAAAAAAGGCTTTGTCGGTATTCCAAAAGTAGAATAGATTTTGGAAAAAGAAACGGGGGACGCCATAAATAAGTGTGGCGTCCTTTTTTTTGCAAAATGAGGCATAGGGAAAATCATTTATAAATCTCTAATCTCTCCATTTTTGTTGTATTTTTCAAATAAGGATTTATAATGGTCTATATGGGGATTTAACTATCAAGGGATATTTGTTTCCAAAGGGTGATTTAAACTGAATAACAAGGAGATGCCTATGCCGCAGATTTTTGATATACAGAATTACGTTGAAATACTTCAGGATTTTATTTTAAATATACAGGATGTCAGATTTACAGGGTCTCCGGAATCAGATGATTTATTTCACGGCATTTGTGAAGTTCTGGGTGTTTCCAAAATTTCTATGTTCAAAACACCACATGGAATAAATCATCATGACCTCCACGGAGATTTGGAAGCGGTTTACTATGATAATAAAAATGTGGATACAGCACGAACTTATAAATTTGTTAAGGAAAACAGAAAAGTTGTAACTGTTGAATATACCTTTTACCAAAATAAAAATGATTCAGATTGGACCGAGGATGATAAAAAACGCCTTAGAACTTTGGGCGATATAATTTTTGTAAACAACTCTTTTACGCTTCTTTCTGATTATGTTGAATTTACCGACACTCACGACCTTAGGTTTGTAAATTCAAATAATCTTTCCTGCATTTATGCCTTTTTAGAAATGCTTATTGCAGAAAAACGAATCGATAAATACGGAGTTATCTTTTTTAATATTCATAATTTTTCTGATATAAACAAAAACTTTGGACAGGATAAGGGAACAGAAATTCTTGAAGACTATCTGAATCATGTAAAAGCTCTTGTTCAGGAAAATAAATCTTTAGATGAAAGAGGGGAAGTTGCTGCGGCAGGTGGAGATTACGGTGTGGTTGTTTTTCATAAAAATGATTATGACCGAGTTTTTGGATTTTTAAAAAAAGCAGATATGAAAGCAATCCGTCAGGACGGAACAGAAGAAACTTTTACAATGACATCCCATATGGGTGTAAACGTAGATTTAGGGCAGTTTACAACTTCATATAAAATTATGGATACTCTGTCTCTGGCTGTAAATCTGGCACATAAGAGCGACGGAAATCCTATTGTTTACTATGATGAAAACTTACATCAAAAAGTAGAAGAACAGCGTGAAATAGAAAGACGTTTTTCTGACGCTTTGGAAAATGAAGAGTTCCAGGTTTATTACCAGCCAAAAGTAGATCTTCATGACAATAAACTTAAAGGGGCTGAAGCTCTTGTAAGATGGATTCATGACGGGAAGATGATTTATCCTGACAGTTTTATTCCAGTTCTTGAAAGCAATCTTTCTATAAAATATCTGGACATTTATATGCTGGAGCATGTTTGCAGTCATATAGCAGGATGGATTAGTGAAGGAAAGAAGCCGGTACAGATTTCTGTGAACCTTTCGCGGGCATCATTAACAATGCCGAATATTATTGACGTTATCAAAGATACAATCAAAAAATTCAATATTCCAAAAAATCTTATTCAGATAGAACTTACAGAATCGGCATCCGGTACCACAATGGAAATGTTGCGAAAAACTGTAGAAGTTTTCAATGCGGAAGGAATCAGTACAGCAATGGACGATTTTGGTACAGGATATTCTTCACTTTCACTTGTAAAGGAACTTCCATGGGATGTGCTTAAAATTGATAAATCACTTTTGGAAGGTGCTCAGAAAATGGACAGTAATGACCAGCGTATGTTTAAATCCATAATCAGTATGGCAAATAATATGGGACTGGAATGTATTGTTGAAGGTGTAGAAACAGGAGATGATATCAATCTTTTGAAAGAAAGTAACTGCTGGATGGCTCAGGGATTCTTCTTTAGTAAACCAATTCCTAAATCTGAATTTGATAAGTTGTTATAAAAACAGGATTAATCCCGCTGTATAAATCTGAATTTAAAAATTTAGAGCCCGCGATTTTTTAAGTCTGAAACAATATCTGTATAAAACTGCTTTACATCAAAGCCCGGAATATCTTCACGGTAAAGGTCTATCATGTCTCCGTGTGCAACTCCGCGTTTTCCGCTAACTGTTACAAATTTAAAATTTTCACCCCATTCAAACGCATCTTTTCCAACAAGGCCGTCATTTGGGCCGTCATATTTTTCAACATGTTTGTAAGTAAAAATTAAAGGAAATCTTCCGCCTTTAGGATTATTAAGAACAGAACCTGTTCCCTGGTAAAAAATATTTGGTTCGGGTTTAAAACGTTTTTGGAATTCTGTACAGCGTTCTACAGTCAGGTCATAAACTGCATGAAGTAAATCCGGATTTTTGTCTCCGGCAAAGCGGAAAAAGAATTTGTATAAGCCTGAAAGAAATTTCTGTTTACGAATAGACATGGTTGAAAGTACATGACTTGCAAATTTACTTCCAGTGAAAGGTGTGTTAACTGTGGTAAGTGAAGCAACATATGGAGCCATGCCCAGTTCGCTGATGGCACATTTACAGTCTAAACCGCCTTTGGAATGAGCTATAATATTTACTTTTTCACAACCTGTTGTTTCAATAATTTCTTGGATTCTGGCAGCAAGTTCCTGAGCACTGTTTTCCACTGTAGTGCAGGATTCATGATTACCATAAAAAATAGTGGCTCCGTTAGATTCAAGAGCAGCAGGAATCCGTCCCCAGTAATTGAAATTTTTCCAATCCCGGAAAAAAATACCGTGAACCATAAGGAGTGGATATTTTGTTTTACATTTATCTGAAAGAATGTTTATCTCATTTTTTTTTTTCATATGTCAAATATAGTGAAAAAGGGAAAAATCATAAAGTCTGATGAAAATAGAATGTAGGGGAATCTTTGTAAATTCGAAAAATGAAGATTTTAACGTAAAGTGATTTTCAAAATTTGTGGAAAATTTTTGTTTAAAGGTATAATATAAAAATAGGAATCTTTCCTAATTTAGATAAATTTTAAGGAGTAACTAATGAAAATTACAGTAATTCCAGATATTCATCAGGATTTAACCACTTTTAACAAGTACAAAGACAATGACGGAATTGTTATTTGTCTTGGAGACTATGTAGACAACCCTAATGCAAAAGAATGGTGGAATACAGAAGATCATAATCCTGTAAAAGTAATTCAGACTGTTTTGGAATGGAAAAAAGCAGACCCAGAACATCATATTATGATGCTTGGAAATCGTGACGACAGTTATTTGGGTGATGACTGTACAGTAAAAGGTCACCAGATTCAGTATAAGGACGAAATTAAAGAAGCACTGGAAGCTGCACGTCCATACATGGATATTATTTATTCAAGCGGTAATTATATTTTTTCACATGCTGGAATTACAGAAGATTTCAAACTTAGACTTTCACGCAAATATAATGCAGATACAACAGAAAGTTTTATAAAAAAAGTAAATGATGCTTTCCATTCCGGAGAACTTCCTTTCCTGGGACATTTGGGAATTGACCAGAGCCAGCACAAAGAAGTTGATGCAAACTGTCTTTGGGTAAAACCAGATAACCTTATTATTATGAACGCATATCCGGAAATGATTCAGATTGTAGGACATACAGAAGAACCAGAACAGTTGTGGATTCAGTATGAAGGAAAAGAAGCAGGAGTTATAGTTGTAGATTCAAAATCTCATGAACCAATTGTAATTGATACAGATACTTTCAAAATGCATGCAAACAATGAACGTTGCATTGTAACAGATAAGAAAGTTCAGGAAGCAAAAGCTTTCTTCCAGCAGCAGCTTGAAACACAGGCCGCATTCTTCTTCTAATCTTAAACTTTTTTAGAAGGTTTTCTGCCCTTTAAGAATTTAAACAATTCTGAAGGGCAAAAAAAAAGGACGATTCATTTTTTAGAATCGTCCTTTTTTTTATAAGTTATTCAATTAAGCTACACAAGCAACTTTTTCAAACACAGCCTGAAGTTCTTCTACATTGTGGCAGCGGGCAATTTCATTTCCTGATGCATCATAGCAGATTACTGTAGGAGCTGCAAAAACGCCTTTCTGTGCAGCTTCGGCAAGACCTTCATCAGAGTCAACGTCGATAGAACGACCGTTTACTGTAACATCAGCCATATATGCTTTTACCGGAGGACAGTTTGGGCAAGTTTTGCGAACAAAAAGGTCATAAGAAGCAACTGTTCCGTCAGAGACTGTTTTTTCAAGTTTTGAAGGAGCAGAACATGCACAAGCCTGATCTGCAGCTGTTATATTATAAATATTGCTGTCTTCAAGGGTAAAGTTCTTTCTCATGTCGAACTCATCACGTTTACCTTTGTTCCAGTTACGTACTGAACGGTAGTAACCTACGATACGTGCATAAACTTCTGTTTCTGTTCCCTGAACGTTTGCGAGAGCAGCCTTTGTTTCAGCGATTTCTTTTTCAATCTGTTCGAGTGTTTTTGTTTCCATTTTTTTATTCCCCTTTACTAAATTTTGTGCTTTGGCACTTTTTTAGTTTGCCACGTTAGTGGCTCCCACTGACACTAAATATAGTGTCTTTTAGGCGATTTGTCAACCAAAGACACTATATTTTCGTCTCTATATTTAAAAATCTTTAGTGAATTTGCTAAAAAATAGGAATTTTTACTGAATTTGGTATTCAAGGTTAGAAAAAATTTAAATTTGTGTGTTATAATTTGTTTAATTATCAAATTAAGGAGCATAAAAAATGAGCAAATACAGTGGAACAAAAACAGAAAAAAACCTTCTTGCGGCATTCGCAGGGGAATCTCAGGCCAGAAACAAATACACTTATTTTTCTGCCATTGCTAAAGGGGAAGGGAAAGACAAAATTGCTGATATTTTTACAAAAACAGCCAATAATGAAGAAAACCATGCCAAAATGTGGCTTAAAGAACTTGATGGATTGAGCGATACAGCAACAAATCTTAAAAATGCTGCTGACGGTGAAAACTACGAATGGACAGATATGTATGTTCAGTTTGCAAAAGAAGCAGAAGAAGAAGGTTTTGCGGAGCTGGCCGAAAAATTCCGTGCAGTTGCAGAAATAGAAAAGCGTCACGAAGAAAGATATCGTGCTTTGCTTAAAGATGAAGATGCTTCTGCACAGCTTAAGAACAGCACAGTAAAAGTTTGGGAATGTCTGAAATGCGGACACATTGTTGTTGGTCCTTCAGCTCCTGAATATTGCCCTACATGTAATGAATATAACCAGTATTTTGAAGTACGGGATGATAATTATGACCTTATCCACACTTGGGGGTAATAATTAGTTACAATCTTACAGAACGGTTTTATTATTCTTTTAGTTCTTCCAAAAACCGTTCTGTAAGGTATTTAATAAAGTCTTTGCAGTTACCGCAGCTTTTTCCTGCGCCGGTGCTTTCAATAATCTGTTCAAAATTTTCAGCCCCGTTTTTAACGGCTTCTTCAATTTTTCCATAGGTAATGCGTCTGCATTCGCAGGCAATTTTATTTTTGTCCATAATAATTCCCTAATAATATAAAATTCTACAAAAAACGGTGAAATACAAACATAAGCAAAATAACTGAATCTGAAGGGTGAATTTTTTAAAAGAATAAACCAGGAATTTGTGCTACAATCAAAAAAAAATGGGTCTGTCTAAAAAGTATTGTGTAGAGATTCCAAAATATGTTCGGAATGACACTACAATTTGAACTTTTAGAATGCCCCCTAATTTGTTTGTGAGGTTTTTATGATTATTTCCCAGGATGTTTTATATGCAGGTGTAAACGATAATGACATAAGTCTTTTTGAAGGTCAGTTTCCGGTAACAGAAGGAATGGCATATAATTCTTATGTTATTTTAGATGAAAAAATTGCAGTGGTAGACAGTGTTGATGAAAGTTTTGGAGACCTGTGGATTAAAAAAGTTGAGGAAATACTTAAAGGCAGAATTCCTGAGTATCTGATTGTTCATCATGTTGAACCTGATCATAGTGCAAATATAATGAAGCTTGCAGAAAAATATCCGAAGGCAAAAATTGTTGCCAGTGCTATGGCATTTATGGTATTGAAAAATTATTTTGGAACAGATTTTTCTGACCGCCGGGTTGTTGTAAAAGAAGGTGATACGCTTTCGCTAGGAAAACATAATTTGAAGTTTATAGCCGGCACAAATATTCACTGGCCGGAAGTTTTGTTCAGCTATGATGAAACCGATAAAATTCTTTTTAGTGCAGATGCATTTGGAAAATTTGGTGCTGTAAACGGAAAAATAAATTTTGAAGACTGGATAGATGAAGCCCGTCGTTATTATTTTGGAATTGTAGGAAAGTTTGGTTCTTTTGTTCAGACTGCATTGAATAAAATTTCAGCCTTGGATGTAAAAATAATCTGTCCGCTTCATGGTCCGGTTATTTCTGAACGAATAGCAGATTACGTAAATCTTTACGATATTTGGTCTAAGTATGGAGTAGAGTCAGAAGGAGTTTTGATTCCATACACAACAGTTTACGGGCATACAAAAAGAGCAGTGGAACTTTTTGCAAATAAACTGAATGAAGCCGGATGTCAAAATGTAGAAATAATAGACCTTACCAGAGACGATGTTTACAAGGCAATTAGTGCGGCATTTAAATATGGGAAAATTGTATTTGCAACAACAACATATTGTACAGAAGTTTTCCCGGCAATGCGTGAATTTATAGAAGCACTGAAAGAAAGAAATTTTGCAAACAGAAAAATTGCATTTATAGAAAACGGGTCTTGGGTTCCGGCTGCCGCAAAAAAAATGAAAGAAATGTTCACCGGGTTAGAAAATATTTCTTTTGCCGAAACCACCATAACTGTAAAAGGTGAAATGACAGAAGAAAATAAGAACCAGATGGATTCTCTTATAAAAGAAATTGTATAAAAGTTTTAGACCTAAAAGGTAAAATAATAAGAAGCATTATCTGAATATGGAGTAATAAAAATGAAAAAGAAAATTATAACCTTATCTATGTTCCTATTAGTTTTTTCTTTATTTTCAAACGATACATATTTTTTTAGAAGTGGTGGTTCTCTTATTCCAACAGAAGAAACAGATACCCAAATAGAAATGGTAGAAGAAGTAATTAGCATTACTCTGAATGAAAAATATTACGAAGTAAATGTTAATTTTGATTTTTACAATCATGGAGATACAGTAACAATAGCTGTTGGATTTCCTTATTTTGAAATTGGGCTTTCTGGAAAAGGAAGTCTTTATGATTTTAAGTGCTGGACAAATGGAAAAGAAACAAACTATGCCGACCAGCCGATTTCAAATGACTGGAACAATACGCATTATGGGTCTCCAGAACTGATAAATGCATATGTCCGTGATGTTACATTTCCTGCAAAAACAAACACAAAGACTATTGTTAATTTCAAATCAAGTTATGGACTTGAAGCTCCAAGCTGGCAAATGGCTGATTATCTTTACGGGACAGGTTCAAGTTGGAAAAACAAAATTGGAAAAATCACGTTGATTGTTACTAATAATTTGCTTAACAGAAGAATTATCAGTGTAAAAATGGCTCAAAAAAATGTGATGAACTCATTTACACGAATTGAAGATAACTGTTTTAAAGCAATTTTTAAGAATGTAGAACCTGAATACACAGACCAGTTTGAAATTACACTTGGGGATCTTTTGGGAAATGACGGTCCCATAAGGTTATCGAAGGAAAGATATGATTTTTATTACTCTTCTGCTACAGAAGAAAATTTATTCTGGTATACAAAAGCCCAGCTTAGAATTCTTCGAAATGCAATTTATGCTTTTCACGGATATAAATTCAAATCAAAAGATTTAAATGATTATTTTATGGAGGAAGGAAAATATTGGTGGCCGGAATACAAAGTAAATCCTGATTTTTCTGAAGATGAATTTACAGAAATTGAAAAAGAAAATATTCAGTTTATTTTGAGGGAAGAAAACCGCAGAAAATGAAAAAGAAATAAGTCTTGCAAGTTTTTATTTTATTAGTAAAAATTAATTAAAGGAGAAAAAACAAATGATTTTTCATTACGCAGGGAAATTTAAAGACGAAGACGCTCTTCCAAAACGTGAACATCCGGAAGGAGCTGTTCAGTATAAAGAGCCAAAATCAATGGCAAAATTTGCAGTTATAGCTAATGCTATTTCTATTGCAATTCTTTTGGTTCTAACTCAGGTGGTATTTATAAGAGCAAAAGATTTTGTTATTAATAATGACTTCTGGGACTACTACACTCCGTATCTGATAGGAATGGGTTTAGCTATTGTGGCTTCTATTCCTCATGAGTTTTTGCACGCCATTTGTTTTAAAAAAGATGTATATATGTATCAGGCTTTGCAAAAGGGACTCCTTTTTGTTATTGGTACAGAAGATATGTCTAAGTCAAAATTTATATTTATGAGTCTTCTTCCAAACCTTGTGTTTGGATTTATTCCGTTTATTATATTTTTGTTTTTTCCTAATTTAATTGTTTTAGGTGCTATGGGTGCTATGGCAATTGGTGGTGGAGCCGGCGATTATTTCAATGTATTTAATACTATTTTCCAGGTTCCAAACGGAGCAAAGATTTACATGAGCGGTATGCATACTTACTGGTATAAGCCTGAGAAATAATTTTGAAATAAAAATAATTGGGGCTGTCTAAAAATATCGTCATGCTGAATTAATTTCAGCATCTACAAAATATATATTGTAGAGATCCTGAAACAAGTTCAGGATGACACTGTGATTTAAACTTTTTAGACAGCTCTTTCGTTTTAACTGCGTTAGGCACGCGGAGGATTGCGGAAGCAAGTGCATAGCACCGAAGGCGAAGCCGTAGTCCGAAGCCCGCCGACCCGAACGGCAGTGAGGGTAACGCCCATCTAAATCACAAAAAAATCCTTAAAATTCTGTAAAATGCTCCACGCTTGGGTAATTAAAAAGTCCTTGCGTGTATTACACTAATTGTGTATAGTAGTATTTGATGGCTGAAAAGAAATTCACAGTATTGGATTTACTCGAACTTGAATTATCCGGACACGATACCCTAAATTTAAAATGTATTGCGGGCCGCAGGGGGTTGCCTCGTGCTATTCCAAATCCGGAAATAAACCGACCGGGACTTGCTCTTTCGGGCTTTTACCAGAACTTTGCTTCAAATAGAGTTCAACTTTTTGGTCGTGGTGAAACAGCTTATCTAGAAAAACTTCACAAAGAAAATAACGAAGAAACTATAAAAGAATTTTTTGCCAGCCAAGTTCCGTGCTGTGTATTTGCTTACGGACTGGAACCGACTACAGAATTCAGAAAAATTGCTGAAGAAAACTGTTGTGCTATTCTTCAAACAGAATTGTCTACTTCAGAATTTTCAAATCGCCTTGTAAGAGTTTTTTCAAATATCTTTGCACCAAAAAAAACACTTCACGGAGTATTGGTAGAAGTTTTTGGTATAGGAATTTTTTTAAGCGGACATTCAGGGGTTGGTAAAAGCGAAACTGCCCTGGAACTTGTTGAACGTGGACATCGTCTGGTAGCTGATGATATTGTAGAAATCCGATGCGTAAACGGAAATGTTTTAATGGGTCGCGGTTCAAATAAACTTATCAGTCATCATATGGAAATTCGAGGGCTTGGCATTATCAATATTTCACAACTTTATGGTGTTGGTTCTATTCGTGATCAAAAAGAAGTGCAGATGATTGTAGAACTTGAAGAATGGGATGCAACAAAAGTTTATGACCGATTGGGAACAGAACAGCACTACCGCGAAATTCTTGGTGTAAAAATTCCTCTTTTGATTATTCCGGTTAGGCCTGGCAGAAACCTTCCGATTATTCTGGAAGCTGCTGCAATGAATGAACGCCTTAAAAGAATGGGATATAATTCTGCCCGTGATTTTAATCAGAATGTTTTGAAATGGATAGAAACCGGAGAGGCTCAGAATGCCTATAACGGTAATGATGATGTATATTAATTAAGAATTAAAAAAGATTGGTATATAACTAATAAACTATACATAAGGAAAATTAGATATGGTAGAAAAAATTCTTACAGTAAAAAATCGCGCTGGTATTCATGCTCGTCCTGCTGCAATTATTGCTCAGACAGCAAATAAATTTCAGAGTGAAATTACTCTTACAAAAGATGATACATCTGTTAATGCCAAATCAATTATGGGTGTTATTACAATGGCCGCCGGTTACAGCACCACACTCACAATGCAGGTAGAAGGCCCGGATGAATCCGCCGCCGCCAATGCAATAGTCGAGTTATTCGAAAGCAAGTTCGAGGAAGAGTAAAAAAAGCAACTCACGTTGCTTTTTTTACGTCTAAATAGATAAAATCCCGAAAGGGAT
>JABUUX010000387.1 GCA_021442965.1 Treponema sp. | reverse complement strand
ATGGAAGGCACAAAAGTAAACCAGATTTATATCGGTTCATGTACAAACGGACGCATTTCTGACCTCCGTATTGCAGCCCAGGTTCTTAAGGGACATCACCTTGCAGAAGGTGTTCGCGGTATTGTTTCTCCGGCAACTCCAAAAATCTATAAAATGGCTGTTCAGGAAGGAATTATCGACATATTCATGGATGCAGGATTCTGTGTAACAAACCCAACATGCGGTGCCTGTCTTGGTATGAGTAATGGAGTTCTTGCAGAAGGTGAAGTTTGTGCTTCAACTACAAACCGCAACTTTAACGGACGAATGGGTAAAGGTGGAATGGTTCATCTAATGAGTCCTGCTTCTGCCGCTGCTACAGCAATTGCCGGTTACATTACAAACTCAGAATTGTACAAATAAACTTTTGAATGGAGAAAACGAAATATGAAAGAATTCGGTGGAAAAGTTCTGTTTCTGGACAGAAGTGACATAAATACAGATGAAATTATTCCTGCAAAATATCTTACAGAAATAACAAAAACCGCACTTAAACCATATCTTTTGGAAGATCTTAAACTTGATGGCTTTAATCCTAAGGCTGATATATTTGGTAAAAAAGTTATCATTACACGTGAAAACTTTGGCTGTGGCTCTTCCCGCGAACATGCACCATGGGCTTTAGAAGTAAATGATATTTATACAGTAATTGCACCAAACTTTGCACGCATTTTCAGACAGAATATGTACAACTGTGGAATGCTTGCCATTGATATGAATAAAGATTTTGTAGAGGATATGTTCAAAAATTTTGCAGACAAAGATACAGAATGTAAAATTGTAATGAACGAAGACGGAAGTGCAAAAGTAAAACTTATTGCAGGAAGTCTTTCAAAATCATATGAATTCCGCTTGGATGGATTCGAAAAAGCCCTTGTTGAACACGAAGGCTGGATTGGATACACAGAAGCAAAATATTAATTTCACAATGACCGCTTCATACTATATAATTAATATAGTATGAAGCAAAAATGAAAAACAACAACTCCAGCCTTATAATTCTTATTTTTCTCACTATTGTTCTTCCAATAACATTTATTTTGTTTTCTTATTTTAGTTTTTCTTTATTAACTAAAAACACAGAAATTCCTGAAAGAAAGTTTCTTGTTCTGGTAACTGGTGCACCGGAAAACATTACTTTTTTGAATAATGTATTTAAAGGTGCTGATGAAGTTTCAGAAAAATATACTGCTGTAGTAGAACTTCATGTACCTTCTTCTAAAGCCATGGAAACATCTCTTAGTTCACTCTTTGAATATGCAGCTTTTGTTAACGCAGATGGAATTATTGCATACACTGATGAAGAAACTGATTCGTTATTTCCTCCCCTAAAATCAGATGGTACAGAAATTCCTGTTGTTACAGTTGGACGTTATAATCAGTCAATTCCTCAAATATCATTTATAGGAAATAATTATTCTGAATCAGGAAGATTGCTTGCCAGAACAACAATTGAAATGTATAAACCCGAATATGACCTTTACGTTCTGAGCAGTGCAGCAAAAAACTCTAACTACTCTACCCTTTTGAACACTCTGACTCAAACATTAAAAAACAATTCTCTTTCACCAGTAATATTAGAAGGAACCGCTCTTGAAATTGAAGAGTCTATTTCAAAAATACTTCTGAACAATATGTCAAACCCAAGTTTAATAGTTTGTTTAACAGAAGAAGATTCAATCCGTACTTCACAACTTGCCGCTAACCCACTTTATAGAGAAGATAATATAATTATTAGTTTTGGAGAAAATGAAACAATTAACACATATTTAAAAAAAGGAATCATAAAAAGAGTTATATCAGTTGATCAGGAAAACACAGGAGCACGTGCATTAAAAGAATTGTTTGATTACAAAAAAAATAATTTTGCGAATAATTATGTTTATGCTGGATTAAAAATTAAGAAAGGAGAAAACGAAAAATGAAACTTTCTTCTTTCTTTAGTATAAGAGGACGTTCTCTTAGATTCAAAATTATGATATGCGTTTCTCTTGTAATTCTAATGGTAATTACAAGCCTTTTTGGCTTTTTAATCTTAAACCGACGCTCCATAAATGCAATGGGAAATGCGTATACATCTAACGCAGAATTAAACTCACTGCAAAAAAACCTTTCTGATATGGAATATGCCATGGAGGTATATAATGAATATCGCACTTATGAAAGTATAGACAGTTATTATGCTATAAGAGTAAAAATAGAAAATTTTACTAAGAAGATGCAGAGTTCCCCCTCTACAGATAAACTCAAACAAACTGAATATATACTAGGAAACCTTGTTACATCTTTTATTTATTATTCAAATCTTGCTATTACAGAAAAACGCGCAAATAAAAACAATGATGAAAATTTTGAAAAAAGCCTTAGATGCTACAGAATTCTTCAGTCAACAATGACAGAACAGAACTCTCTGTTGATGGAAAAAAATGCAGAAACTTACATCAGCAATCGAAGTAAAATCTTAAAACTTACAGAATTCAGCATTGGATTTTTTATTACTTACTTTATTTTCTTATTAGGATTTTTGTATATGACTGTTACAAAAATCATTCATCCACTCGAAGAAATTTCTCAAGTTGCCGAACAAGTAGCTGACAGAAACTTTGACATACCTCTATTTAACAAAACGGGAAATAATGAAATTGCAAAAATCTGTATGGCTTTTGACAGAATGATTGTAAGTATTAGGGAATACATCAATACCATTTGGGATAAAGCTAGAACTGAAAATGAACTTAGAGAAAAAGAAATTGAAATGATGGCTTTATACTCTAAAGCTCAATTAAAAGCTTTTCAAAGTCAGATAAATCCCCACTTTCTTTTTAACACACTAAATACAGGTGCTCAACTTGCAATGATGGAAGGAGCTGATAAAACCTGCAGTTTTATTGAGCAAACTTCAGATTTTTTCCGCTACAACTTAAGACAACAGAAAACCTCTGCCTCACTAAGTGATGAGCTTGGAATAGTTGATAACTACGTTTATATTATGAAAGTTCGTTACGGGCAAAGACTGGAATTTGTAAAAAATATTCCTGAAAAAAATTTTCCAGAAGAACTTCCGGTTATGACACTTCAGCCACTTGTAGAAAACTGCATAAAACACGGGCTACAGGATTCAGAAAAAGGAAAAGTAACGCTAACTGTTGGTGAAAATCCTTACTATATCTTAATATCTATTAGCGACAATGGAAACGGAATGTCAGAAGAAACAAAAAGAAAAATTATGGAATCTGACACTTTAGACAATTTCAGTATTGCATCTGACGGCTCACAAAATACAGGTATCGGATTATTAAATGTTTATTCAAGACTTAGGATATATTTTAAGCGAGACGATATTTTCGATATAATGCAGAATGAATGCGAAAGCGGGACAAAATTCATAGTAAGGATTCCAAAAAATGTATAACGTACTTGCATGCGATGATGAACAGATTGCGATTGATTCTCTTAAATTCATATTTGAAAAAAACTTTCAAGGTGAAGTTAATCTTTACACATCCCTTTCTGGATTTGAAGCATTAAACATTGTCAAAAATAATGATATTGATATTATTTTCATGGATATTAACATGCCCGGAATGAACGGTCTTGAAACGATAAAGCTAATAATGTCAATGAAACCAGAATCATTAATTATTGTATTATCAGCATTTGATACATTCCAATATGCTCAAGAAGCTCTGAACCTTGGAGCTTTCCGTTATATAACAAAACCGGTTAATAGAAATACAATAATCCAAACTGCCAGAAATGCAATGAATCAGGTAGATAATAATAAAGGAAATTCTCTTTCATCGGATGAAATACAAAAAAAACTGGAACTTGTGTCACCTATGATTGAAAGTGACTTTTTTTATTCATGTGCGTTCTGTACTGAAAATGAAGATTTAACTCCTTACCTTTCATATTTTGATATTAAAGACAAAAATTATGTCTTTGCAGCAATAGAGTTTCCTGCATTAAGTGAAGAAGTTAAAAGAGAAGCACATCTTAAAATCAGGGAAATTACTCAAGAAGCAGGAAAATGTATTATTGGGTCTTTTATGAATAACAGGGTACTGCTGCTTCTTACTTTCAACAAAGAATCTTTTTTTGAAGGAAAAATGCGTGAGCTTTTCAATTCTCTTCATACACTGTATACAATAAAAATTAACAGAAAAATTCGAACCGGAGTTTCCTCTGTATGTACAAAAGAAATTCAATTTAAAGATTATTACAACCAGGCTGTAACAGCATTAAATAACACATCAGAAAAAAGTTCACTTATTTTTTTTGATGACATTTCATCTACTATTGATAAATCACAATCCGTTCAAAATTCTGCTGAACGAATATATAAAAGGCTAAAAATTGGAGATGTTGAAGCGGTACGTTTTTTCACAGCATCTTTTTTAAAAGACCTGGAATCGCAATCTTCGTCTAACACTGACAAATGGAAATTCCAAATTATTGAATTATTAGTAAATGTAAAAACAATAACAAAAGAAATAAACAAAGAATTTGATGATTCTCCTTTTGAATCTTCATTTTCAGAAATTTCGAAGGCTGACTCTGTTTCCGAAGTTTCAGATTATGTTACCAAACGTTTAATTGATGCAGTATCATTTTTAAATAAATCAATAAACGAAAAAGAAAATCCTGTAATAAAAAAAGTATGTGATTATATAAATCTGCATCTTAGTTCAGATTTTTCTCTTGAAGACGCAGCTCAGGATGCTGGAATATCACCATTTTACTTGAGCAAATTATTTAAAGAAGAAATGAACGATACTTTTGTAAACTATGTTACAAATATGAAAATGAAAAAAGCCTCACGTCTTCTTCTAGAAACAGAAATGTCAATTAAGGAAATTACAGCGGCAACAGGCTACAACGATCAGAACTATTTTTCTAAAATTTTCAAAAATAAATTTGATTCGACACCATCTGAATATAGAAAGCTTGGAAGTTCAAAATAATCGGAGACTGATATGAAAACAGGAATTACAAAATTTATTTTTACTTCATTTATCCTGATAATTTTTTTTAGTGGCTGTAAAAAGAAATCTGCCGATGGAAATGAAAAAAGAGCCGAAACATACTCTAAAAAAGCACCTGTTATTGGTTTTTCAATAGATACTCTGGCACTAGAAAGATGGCAGAGAGATTTAGATACATTTATCAGCACAGCCTCAAATCTAGGAGCCGAAGTTATTGTTCAAAACGCAGGAAATGATGCTGAAGAACAGAACCGACAACTTATATATTTAGCTTCCCAGAATGTTGACTGCGTAGTAGTTTTACCAAGGGAATCAAAAATAATAAAAGAAGGTCTTGATAAATTAAAAAACCAGAACATACCAATAATTTCTTATGACAGACTTATTTTAGATTCTGACATTTCTCTTTATATGACAATTGATTCTGAAAAAGTTGGTTACCTGATGGGAAATAAAATGCGTAATAATACTCAGAATAATTCCTGGGCAATTCTTTTGGGTGATCCAGAAGACAACAATATGAATATGATAGAAAAAGGACTTTGGAAAGCTACTCAAAATTCAAATATTAACATAATAGACATGTTTTATACTTTAGGTTGGAATTATGATCTTTCAAGACAACACATTTTAGATTTAATTACAAGCGGAATAATTCCAGAAGCAATTATCTGCGGAAACGATGCCATTGCAGACAGTGTTATTTCAGTTTTATATTCTAATTTGAATATGAAGCATATTCCGATTTGCGGTCAGGATGCTGACATTGCAGCATGTCAGAACATAATAAATGGAAAACAAGATTTTACCATCTATAAACCGATAACAGACTTGGCCCGAATGACTGCTGAAAATGCAGTTAAAATCGCAAACGGAACTCCTGTCCAAGAATTAGTTTCAGAAAACAGCACAATTGACAATCACTATAAAAATGTACCTTGTATAATGCTTGAACCGGTTTATGTTGATAAAAACAATTTAGAAGAAATCATCATTGAATCAGGCTTTCATACAAAAAACGAAGTATATCAGTAAAAATTTAACTACAAAAAATTACTCATTATTTTATTAAATACTAGAATTTTTAATAACAATTTCCTAAAATTCACAAATTTTTTATAAGAATCACTGAATTTTTCTTGTTTTTTCGGTTCATACTGTTACTAATCAATAAAATAAGATATCAAAATTAGGAGGTTTCTTATGAAAAAGATTTTGGTTCTTCTGACAGCTGCTCTTCTGGTATTTGGAATGACAAGCTGCAGCAAGAAAGAAAGCAACACAAAAGTTGGTGTTTCTATGCCAACAAAAGATCTTCAGCGCTGGAACCAGGATGGTGCTAACATGAAAGCACAGCTTGAAAAAGCCGGTTACACAGTTGACCTTCAGTATGCAAACAACGACATTGCAACTCAGGTTTCACAGATTGAGAACATGATTACAGGTGGATGTAAAGTTCTTGTAATCGCTTCAATTGACGGTTCTGCACTTAAGAATGCTTTGGACGGAGCACGCAAAAAGCAGATTCCTGTTATCGCTTACGACCGCCTTATTATGAACTCAAATGCTGTTACATACTATGCAACATTTGATAATTATAAAGTTGGTACAATTCAGGGTAACTACCTTGTTGACAACCTGAATCTTAAAACACGCACAGCAGATGATCCTGCATATATTGAACTTTTCACAGGAAGCCCTGATGACAATAACATCAACTTCTTCTTTGGTGGTGCAATGGATGTTCTTAAACCATACCTTGATTCGGGTGTGCTTGTTTGCCGCTCTGGTCAGACAAAGAAAGAACAGTGTGCAACATTAAACTGGTCTACAGAAGAAGCTCAGAAACGCATGGAAAACCTTATTACTTCAAATGGATACGGTCCACGCGGAACAAGACTTGATGCTGTTTATTCTTCAAATGACTCTTGTGCTATGGGTATTACAAACGCTCTTATTGCTGCTGGATATACAAAAGCAAACTTCCCAATCATCACTGGTCAGGACTGTGATATTGTATCTGTAAAGAACATGATTGCTGGAACACAGGCTATGTCAGTATTTAAAGATACACGTACACTTGCAGAAAAAGTTGTAGGTATGGTTGATTCAATCATGAAAGGAACAAAACCAGAAATCAACGATACAAAAACATATGACAATGGAACAGGTGTAATTCCTTCTTATCTTTGTGAACCAGTATTCGGAGATATCAATAACTACAAAGCTCTTTTGATTGACTCTGGATATTACAAAGCAGAACAGCTTTAATAAATAATAAGTGGATTGCAACTAAAAGTTGCAGTCCATTTATTTAGTAATAACCCTTTAATTAATTAAGATTTTATGACATGCAGGAGATTCCAATGGCTAAAGCATTATTGGAAATGAAACACATCACAAAAGAGTTCCCGGGTGTAAAAGCTTTAAGCGATGTAAGCCTTACTGTAGAAGAAGGCGAAATCCATGCTCTGTGCGGAGAAAACGGAGCGGGTAAATCAACACTTATGAATGTTCTTTCGGGCATTTATGGCTACGGTACTTATTCGGGAGACATCGTTTACGACGGTGAAATCTGCAAATTCCAGAAAATCCGTGACAGCGAAGAACGCGGAATTGTTATTATTCATCAGGAACTGGCTCTAGTTCCTCTCCTTTCTATTGCCGAAAATATGTTTTTGGGAAACGAAAGAGGAAGCAAAGCCAAAATTAATTGGGATGAAACTTTTCACAAGGCAGATGAACTTTTGTCTCGTGTAGGATTAAAAGAATCATCTCATACTCTCATTAAAGATATTGGTGTTGGAAAACAACAGCTGGTAGAAATTGCCAAGGCATTAGGAAAGAAAGTTCGTCTTCTTATTCTTGATGAGCCTACAGCATCTTTAAACGAAACTGAATCAAGACATCTTCTTGATCTTATGCTCGAATTCAAAAAACAGGGCATGACATCAATTATTATTTCACATAAATTAAATGAAATTTCATATGTAGCTGACAAAATTACAGTTATCCGTGACGGTGCTGTAATTAAAACACTTGATAAAAAAATTGATTCTTTCAGTGAAGAAACAATTATTCAGGCAATGGTTGGACGTGAAATTTCAGACCGTTTTCCAAAACGTAATTCAAACATTGGAGAAATCTGTTTTGAAGTTAAAAATTGGAATGTAGACCATCCTGTTTTTGATGGGATTAAAGTTTGTGACAATGTGAACTTTAACCTAAGAAAAGGTGAAGTATTGGGCATTTCAGGACTTATGGGAGCGGGTCGAACCGAACTTGCTATGAGTATATTCGGACGCTCTTACGGGTCAAATATTCAGGGGCAGATATTTATGAACGGAAAAGAAATTTCTCTTCCTAACGTAAAAGCTGCCATTAATGCAGGACTAGCTTATGTTACCGAAGACCGAAAGGGAAACGGATTAATCTTAAGTGAATCTATAACACAAAATACTACTGCGGCTAAACCAGAAAAGATTTCTCATAACTGGATAATCAATTTTGATAAAGAAAGACAGGAAGCCGAAATTATGGCTAAAGAGATGCATACTAAATGTGCATCTGTTATGGAAAATGTAGGAAATCTTTCTGGCGGAAACATGCAGAAAGTTCTTCTTGGAAAATGGCTGTTTGCAGAACCTGATATCCTTATTCTGGATGAACCTACTCGTGGTATTGATGTTGGTGCAAAGTATGAAATCTACTGTATCATCAATCGTATGGTAGCCGAAGGAAAATCTGTTATTCTTATTTCTTCAGAAATGCCGGAAGTTTTAGGTATGAGCGACCGCATTTATGTAATGAATGAAGGTAAAATGATTGCAGAAATGGATGCAAAGGATGCAGATCAAGAAAAAATTATGACCTGCATTATCAATTCAGGAAAATAAAAACAAAATAAGGAAATGAAATATGAGTGGATTCGATTCAATTAAAAAAACACTTAAAAACAACACGATGATATTTATTCTAATCGCAGTTGCAATTTTGTTCGAAGTTCTTATTCAAGTAGGAGGAAAAGGTTCTCTTCTTTCTCCGGATAACGTAAACAATATCATTAATCAAAATGCGTATGTAGTAATACTTGCAACAGGTATGCTACTTTGTATTCTTACTGGTGGTAACATCGACCTTTCTGTAGGTTCCATTGTTTGTCTTGTCGGTGCTGTGGCTGGTACGTTTATTATCAATATGGGATGGCCCGTTCTTCCAACAATCATTCTTTGCTTAATTATTGGTACTTTAGTTGGTGCTTGGCATGGTTTCTGGATTGCTTTCGTAAATATTCCACCTTTTATATGTACTCTTTCAGGAATGCTTTTATGGCGCGGTGTGTCTCTCCTTATCTTAAATGGTATGACTATTTCTCCATTCCCTAAAACATATATGAACATTTTTGCAAGTTATCTGCCAAACCTTTTGCTTGAACAACCTGCAGATGAAATGGCAAATGATGTTTATTTTGCACTTGTACAAAGAAATGCAATAATTACTTTAATCGTAACATTAAGTGTTGCAATTATACTTTGTGCTGTAATTATTCTTCTAGCTGTAATTAAACGTGCATCTAAAAAGAAAAAGGGATATCAAGTTCCTTCTACAGTATCTTTCATTCTAAAAAATGTAATTATTTGTGTTGTAATTATGGCTCTTGGTTACCTTTTAGGAAAATCTCAGGGTATTCCAATTGTTTTGATTATTGTTGGTGTAATTGTTGTAGCATATTCTTATTTCACTCAAAACACAGTTCCAGGCAGATACCTTTATGCTATAGGTGGTAATAAAAAAGCCGCAGAACTTTCAGGTGTTAATACCAAAAAGGTAATGTTCTTTGCATACACAAACATGGGATTTCTTTCAGCCATAGCTGCACTTGTAGTTGCCGCCCGTTTGAATTCTGCAGCTCCTACAGCCGGTACTAACTATGAAATGGATGCTATTGCATCATGTTTTATTGGTGGTGCTTCAGCATATGGTGGAACAGGAACAGTAGGTGGTGCTGTTATTGGTGCTGTTTTTATGGGTATTCTAAATAATGGTATGTCAATTCTTGGTGTAGATATGAACTGGCAGCGTGCAGTTAAAGGTTTGGTACTCCTCCTGGCCGTAATCTTTGACGTTGTATCAAAAAAACGAAGAAGTTCAAAATAACCTGAAAAGTTATAAAACACCTTAAAGCATAGAAAAAGTAAAGTTTTTTTATTATTTTTCCTTCTAAAAACTGGTTCGTTGAGCAAAGTTTTAAGCCGGACTTAAAAAGTCCGGCTTTTTTTATGATAATAAAAAAGACACCCGAAGGTGCCTGATTTTTAAAATTTATATAAATTATTTTACTAATCCACGCTTTTCAATTTCTGACAAAATAATTTCAACAATCTCTTCAGGTTTGTAATTACCTGTATCAATAATTAAGTCAGCAAATTGATAATCTGAATTATCAATATTATATAGTTTCTTATAACGACGGGAATCTTCTGAATCTCTCATTTGGGTAAAGCGTTTAATTTCTTCCTTATCTCCACCTTCACGGTTAAAGACACGTTCAGCTCTTGTTTCATCACTTGCATACAGATACACCTTTAGGTCTGCATCTTTCAGCATCCATATAGCAAGACGACTCCCCAACACACAGGATTCTTTCATTGCAAGTTCAACCTGATGTGTATCTACATATTTATCATAAGAATCATCAGTCTTTGCATTTTCTATAACTTGAGCTAAAGTAAGCCCCTTTTCAGCTGCAAGCTGACGGAATGTATAATTAATAAGAGTGACACCAAGTTTTTGAGAAAGAAGAGTTGAAACGGTAGTATTACCACACCCTGATTTCCCTGATATTGCAATTCGTAACATAGAAACCTCATTTAAAAACAATCAATTACATACAGTCAAGTGTTTTTATACTCTGTATTTAATCTTTTTTCCTGTTCCTTCATACATTTTTTTACGAAGTTCAGTTACACCATCATCAGTAATGTAGTCATCAAACTGCATCATTCTATCAATAACTCCATTTGGTGTTATTTCAACAATACGGTTTGCAATAGACTGAATAAATTCATGATCATGAGAAGTAAATAATATTACACCTGGGAAATTAATAAGCCCTTCATTCAATGACTGAATAGCTTCCAAGTCCAAATGATTTGTCGGATCATCCATAATCAGAACGTTTGCACCCGAAAGCATAATTTTAGAAAGCATACAGCGAACTTTTTCACCACCGGAAAGAACCTTTACTTTTTTCAAGGATTCATCACCACTAAATAGCATGCGTCCCAAAAATCCGCGAACATAAGCATCATCCTGTTCTTTTGAATACTGCTTAAGCCATTCTGTTATATTATAGTCATTTGCAAAGTAAGAATTATTATCACGAGCAAGATAAGAGTGACTGGTTGTTTGCCCCCATGCATATTCCCCTCCATCAGCTTTCTTCTGTCCTGTAATAATATTAAAAAATTCTGTTATAGAGTTATGTTCAATACCTACAAAAGCAATTTTATCTGTCCGGTTTACCGTAAGGTTAAAATCTTTTAATAAAGTAATTCCTTCTTCTGATAAGTTTAAGCTTTCAACATTCAATACATTGTTTCCAATTTCACGGTCAGGTTTAAAATTTACATAAGGGAACTTACGGCTTGTTACAGGAAGATCTTCTACTTCCTGTGCAAGTTTATCATATATGCGTTTACGACTTGTAGCCTGTTTGGCTTGAGCAGCATTTGTAGAAAACCTCTGAATAAATTCACGTAAATCTTTCATTTTATCTTCATTTTTCTTCTGCTGATCTTTTGCCTGACGCTGAAGAATCTGGCTCATTTGATACCAGAAGTCATAGTTTCCAGTAAATTGAGTAATCTTTCCATAATCAATATCACAGATATATGTACAAACAGTATTCAAAAAATGACGGTCATGTGAAACAACAATAACTGTATTTTCAAACTCCATCAGAAAATTTTCAAGCCATGTAATTGACTCAATATCAAGACCGTTTGTAGGTTCGTCAAGAATCAAAACATCAGGATTTCCAAAAATTGCCTGAGCCAAAAGAACACGAACTTTCTGGCTTTCGTCCAAATCACTCATCATGCTGTCGTGAAATTCTTCTTCAAGACCAAGACCAGAAAGCATCTGTTCAATTTGGTTTTCGCTTTCATATCCACCAAGTTCTCCGAACTCAGCTTCAAGTTCGGCAGATTTTATTCCATCTTCTTCCGTAAAATCAGTTTTTGCATAAATCTCATCACGAGCTTTAGAAACTTCATAAAGTTTCGGGAAGCCCATCATAACAGTTTCTTTTACAGAATAACCATCAAAAGCAAAATGATCCTGTTTCAATACTGCCATGCGTTCACCAGGAGTCATAGTAATGGTACCAGTGTCGTGATCCTGTTCACCTGAAAGAATCTTTAAAAATGTAGATTTTCCAGCCCCGTTGGCACCGATAATTCCATAACAGTTTCCCGGAGTAAATTTGAGGTTTACATCTTTAAACAG
>JABUUX010000415.1 GCA_021442965.1 Treponema sp. | reverse complement strand
GAAAAAGTTCTTAATTATTGAAAAAAAAGATCTTATTGCTTTTGCCATTCCGCCTAATGTTTCTTCTTTATTAAGAGGGATATCATCTTCGGTTTTACCACCTCCGCTTTCTCCACTGCCTTGAGAACTGCTGGAATCATTTCCGCTTTTATTCGAAGAAGAACTTCCTGTGTTTTGATTTCCAGTTTCAGAACTTGCACTTTCTGTTCCACTACCACCAGTTCCAGAACCACTGCCTGCTTTTGATACTGCAAAAACATTTACAGATAATAAAGTTATCATCAAAAAAAATAGTGTTATTATTTTTACTTTTTTCATTTGAACCACCTTTTTTAATAAGTTTTATAAAATAATTTATCCAATAGACTTTTTCCTTCACTTCCGGGTACCCAATAATCTGTATTTTGAACGAACTGACTTTTTGCTCCACCTGTATTGTTAAAGTAATAATCTGAATGTCTGGAGGCCGCAACGTTACGGCTTACAAGCGGGATAAAATGAATACCAATTCCTTCGCCATATACTAAGGCCTCTTTCAACACCGAATTCAACCGGTTTGATTCTGTAGCAAATAATGGGTCTGCTTTAAATTCATTTGAAAGACTTAATAAATCCAAATACAAATCACAGGGATACGTATAAGCCTGATACCCGGAAACATTCGTAAATAATCTTTCCAGAATTCTGTTTCTATCCTCACTTGTTTGAATACCGTTACTCAAAGACTTAGAAAAATCATTTACTGCCTTTTGAACTTCTTGTAATTTTGCAGAGTTTATTAGAGATAATTCAGAGCAGGAAGAATCAAAAAGAGCTCTTAAAAATCCCTCATCATCTTTATCTGTTTCATTGAATGTTTTAAAAAACTTCTGATAATCAAGACCCGAAAGTGGAGCCAGACCCGGCACCCCTGCAATATACTGAGCATTATCTTTTATCTCGTAAAGATTCTCTATAACAGTCCCAAAACAAGTATCAAAAATAATATATTCAAAAGATTTGTTTCTTAAAGCCTGCCCCATTGATGGAACATCAAGAAAAGTATTTGAAGTGTCATCCATGGCAACGGCTCTGTTAGTTTTCGTTTCAGTACCATACCTCCAGCCGGAACCGTGTCCCCAAAAAATCAATGCTGTTTTTTCAGCAGGATAATTTTTTAAGCTGAAATCCAGAAAATTAGCCAGTACATTAGGATTCCCCAAATCAAGTTCAGTAGGTTTATCCAAATATAAATCAAGTTCGCTGCAGGGTATCTGCTTTGACACAATAGTACCATTCAAGCCACCCTTATCTTTTTTTATTTCATAAAGCCTTGATTCCGTCCAGTCTTCATTTGTAGCATCATAACCTTTCGATCTGTCAAACAATAGTAAAATTTTATAACCGGAATCTGGTTCAAAGCCTGCTTCCATTTCATTAAAATCCTGAATTGCATAATTTTCCAAATCATTATCAGCTGCCATATAAACAATAAAAAGCCAGTCATCTTTAGCTGCTGATTTTTTATTATGAAGTGGAATTTCAGAAGGATTATTCATGCATGAAACTGATATAAAGCATAAAATCAAATAAATAATTCTTTTCATCTTTTCCCCCATAACAACTTAATAATTATTTTTTAACCCAAAAGGATCTTTCCAAACTGTTCCGTCTTCATACTCAATTGCACTTACATACAAATAATCAACAAGTAATGGAGTCTCAGGAATTACATTAAAAAAAGAATCTAATGAAAAAGACGAGGAAAACTCTTCACCTGCTTCAATAAAACTAATTACTTTGTTTACAATGTTAGGCTTCCCCATTAATGGCGGATTACCATCTTCATCAAAAAGAAAAAAAACTACAGTAAAAGATTCCACATTTTTTTTACTTCTATTCAAAAAAGAAAATTTAAAAGTAGATTCTTCGCCATAAGTGTCATAATCGATAGCCATTTCTCCCTTTATCAAATACGGTGCCGCGTCATAAGAAAAGGAACATGAAGAAAATATAAAAACGAGAACTGAAATTATTAATAATTTTCTATTCATTTTCTAACTCCCCCATTTCATTTAATTTTTCTTTATAAAACTTTAGAACTTCCCCAACCGTTTCTGATGTATTGCATTGCAGTTTTGAAATAAGAACATCAGCTTCACTTATATTTCCTTCTTTAATTTTTTTATTAGCTTTATTAAATATTCCGTCTGCAGTAAGAACTTCAAAACAAAAAACTTTACTGTAATCATTAAAAATTAATTCCTGATTCAGTTTTTCATATAAATCTTTATTACCTTCAATCCTGTGATTTCCTCTTGATAGATTTTCAATCACAAAAATCCCGTCAACTGATGTCATAGCTGAAAACCTCTTTCCTTTTTCTGTTTCCAAATGCAAAACATACTCATCTACAGGTTTATTATTTTCATCTACCACGAGTCCTACTAAATTTCCTTTTTCGCTTAACTGTGTTGAAGCACAAGAAATAAAAAAAGGAATTATTAAAACAAACTTAATCCATTTTTTCATTTACAATTCTCCCTTTTTGATTTTTATAATACACATGGCTTTCTCCGCCATTCTTTTTTATCACTCCGATTTTTTTACCGTCTATTAACTTTGTTTCAGTTTTTTCTTCATCAATCTTACTTGTTTTATTTTCATGAACTTTTACATCTAAATTTTTATCCAAAATTTTTTTTCTGGACTTTGAAAACAATGAAATCAGTTCTTTAACGCTTTCATTTTCAAAACTGTCTGTAAAAGAAACAACAAAGCTATCTTTTCCCGCTTCATAACGAAATTCTTTTATAAAATATCCGCTATCAGAACACAAAGGCTCAAGGCACTTAATATTTATACTGTTTCCGAAAAATGAAAATGAAAGAGGTTCTACAGATTCTTTAAGAAGAATAAATCCATTTTCCTGAAGGATTTGTTTTAACTGTGTTGAAAAACTCTCTTTCTCTTTTTCAGATTTACTTACACTACATACAATTTTTCCCTTATAAGTATTTGAAAAAGAAAATCTGCTTACTTCGTTTTCATAGGAAATTTCAGATAATGAAGTATTAACAGCATTTGAAAAATCAAACTGATAAGGCGAACAATTAGAAAGAGAAGCTGAAATTGTTTCTGTATATCCGTCTGTATTCCATTGAAATGATTCTAAAATTCCTTCACATTTTTTTAGGTCAGCAAAGAAATCATTAATTTGGTTTTTATATATTTCTTCTTTTTCAGGCTGTACTGTTTCTGTAATGAAATTTCCTTCATCTATAACGTCAACCACTTTTCTTTTATGAGGCAATACAAATACTGAACAAATTAAAAATAACAGAAGAATAACAGAAAGTACTAAGGTATTTATTTTTGCATTTTCAAAAAGAATTCTTCCCTTTTCTGTACATAAAATTCTTTTTCCATTTGAATATTTCAAATAACTAACTCTTGCTCTTTCCATTACAACAACATTTGATAAAATGCCATTTTTTCCTATAGAAAATTTTGAATCAAAAACAAAGGCGTCTGAAAAACACGGATGTCGTTTTTCCAGTTCACCATAAATATATTTATTCCTTTTTCGTCCAAATAAGAATTTCAAAGGAATTTTCATTACATAAGAGTCATATTCATTTTTATGCAGCCTAGTTATCATTCTTTCTCCCCCTGTGGTACACTTCTCCATTTCCATTTTCACCTGACCATTGGGCGTAAAATAAAACTGTATCTGAATTATTTTTTACTTCCATAAAATCTGAAACATCACACCAAGCTATGTAGTCCAGATTCCATAATGACTTACATGATTTTTGCCAATCATTCAAAGAAGAATAGCCTTTCCCTTCACACGTTTTTCTAAAACTTTCTGAAATGTATTCCAGCGAATTTAATTTTTTTTGCTCAATATGATTCAATTCATTTATTTTTACGGCTTTACCAACGACTGAATAAATTCCAGTATAAAGAGAGCATAAGGACATCATTATTACACAAAGCTCACTCAACCTCATTAATCTGAACCTCATTCTTTCTTTCATTTTCATTTTGTAATAACTCATATTTTTTTTGTAAAAATGATTTCTTTGCACTTGCAGCACATAAATATGAGCCAGCCATTATCCCCAAGGACATCAATAAAATGAAAAACATTGA
The DNA here is from genome assembly GCA_021442965.1 of Treponema sp. The sequence continues at coordinate 8,456 of JABUUX010000415.1, read as the reverse complement.
AAACGAAATCTTACTTCCAGGAAACAACATCTTCATTTTCTCCTTCTCCCCCTTCTTCTCCATCTGCTCCAAACGAGTACAAAACAAAGGGAATATTTTCTGGAACTCCCGAAGGAAGTAAGGAACTTTCACGGCTTAGATAACAATATTCCTTTCCCCAAGGATCTTTTCCTGGAAGTTTTTCTACATATGGTCCGTTCCAATTTGATGGTACTGGATACATATCAGGTTTTTGCCATAATGCAATAATTCCCTGTTCTGTAGTTGGAAATCTTCCACAGTCTAAAAAATATTCCTGAAGTCCCGCATATAACTGATCAATCTGATTCCTTGCAGAAACCCTTCTAGCACGAGATATCAATCTTCCAGCAGAAACCGTAGTTCCGGCAGCCAGAATAGCAATTACACTGAGCACAACAATTGTTTCAACAAAAGTGTACCCATCAGACTCTCTAATTTTTTTTCTTTTTTTCATTTATTTCTCCTAATCCATATTTTTTTATAATCCCATCCCGGTAAAAAAAGGCAAAACGAATTGAATTACAACGCTTAAAAAAATCAGTCCTGTGGAACCAATCAGCACAGGTTCAACAAGCGACAAAAAAATTTTTCTTTCTCTTTCGTTTTTTCTATTCAGCATTTCAGCAATTTTTAAAAACACTAATTCCTTATTTCCTGTTTCTTCAGCAAGATATAGAGACATTTCAATAGAACTGTAAATTCCTTTTATTTTTCTATTCCCTAAAAACGCAGTCCGTAAATCCATTCCTTTTTCAAGTGCGTACTTAGCCTCTTCAAACATTTTTCCTTCACGGCTGTTTTCAACCACAAGTGATGCCATTCCTACACTGCTTGCAACATTAATTCCTTCTTTTACTAAAAATCCGCTGGCAAGAAAGGCTTCATAAAGTTTATTATCAGAAGACTTTTTATAAAATTCCTTAAAAAATAAAAATGTTACGAAAACTGACGGAAGAAGACTTAACAATATTTTTTTAAAAATCTTTTTTTCAAACAGAAATGAAAAATCATAGCCTGCAAAAATCTTATTTCCAAAAATGAAAAATATAATCAGAGCAGAGAGCAGTAGAAATATTACAAATAGTGGATATATCATTGCTGCACTAATCTGACGAAAATTTTCCGTTTTTCTTCTGCACCTTTCCAAAAGGAATAATAGAATGCTTTTTAAATCAACATTTTCTTCAGAAAATGCAATAAAAGAGATGTAAGTTTTATCAAAAGAAATATTTTTATTTTTTGCCAGTGCATTAGAAAAACAAGTTCCACATGATACTTCTTCAGCTAATTCCTGACAGGTCTTTCTAATTTTATAAGACGTTATTTTTGATTCTGATAAAATCTTTAAGACCTTATACAAAGATAAGTTTTCTGAGATAAGTTCATAAAGTGATTCTGTAAATACTCTAACAGCTGTTTCATTTGTCATTTGCAGCCTCTCTTATTACAGCATTATTTTGAGAAATATAAATTTTTTTTTCTCTGTTATGGTTAATTTTTGCAAGCACATATCTTACATTTGAGAAATGAATAAATGACTGTTCAATTTCCTCCAGGCTTGAATTACGTTGCAGAACCACCTTTAGAGAAGGCTTTGCCACCAATACTTCGGCTACAAGATTTATTTCCTCTTCATTATGATCAAGTTCCTGCAAGATTATTCCTCTTAATACAGAAGACAGTACTTTGGATGAACATCCCAAATTTTCCAGACGTAACACAGAAGAAGCAGCAGAATCTGTATGTAAAGTTGCTATTACAAGATGACCTGTCATACTTGCCCTTAGTGCAGCTTGGGCACCAGACTCATTTCTAATTTCTCCAATCATCATTACATCAGGATCCTGTCTGAAAATGCTTTCCAATGCAGTTTCATAAGTGCAAGATGAATATTTATCAATTTTTATTTGAGTTACTCCAGGAATAACATATTCTGGAGGATCTTCAATGCTTATTACTTTTTTGCCGTTTGAACAGTTCCTGATTATTTCTAATAGCATTGATGCAGCAGTTGTAGATTTCCCACTTCCCGTTGGTCCGCATACAAGAATAAGACCGTTCTTTGCTGTCAGTAGGGTTTCCATTGCAGTTAACTGTTTTTCAGAAAAACCAAGATTCTGTAACCCCAAGGGAAGCCTTTTTGTATCAAGAATTCTTAATACCACAGATTCATCCGAATCTTCTGCAGTATCTCCCACAATTCCCATAGAAGAAACACGAACAAATACAGGTGAATCTTTTTTGTACACAAATCTTCCGTCCTGACTTTTTCTACGTTCCAGAACATTCATACCCGCCAGCAGTTTAATTCTTAAAATCAGTTCTACTAATCTTTCTCTCTGTATTTGTGCATATTCTTCAAGCACGCCATTTACACGAAATCTGATGTGATTTTTTTCTATATGAATATCAGTTGCTTTTCTAAAAACGGCTTCGTCCATCAAGCTGTCTAAAAGAAGAATTGCAGCAGCCTCGCTTTTCTTTTTTTCCTGCTTATCTTCATTACGTGTTTTTACTGAATACTCTTCCCGATAAAGTTTAGAAATATGATTTCTTACTTCTTCATGACTTCCAGAAATAAATTCCACTTTAAGAGGTTTTTTATATTCTTCGATACATTCATTCCTTTTTTGAACATGCTCAATATGATTTCTAAAAGCTTTTCCAAGACTTTCTTTTAAACTTTCATTTTTTATATCTTCTGTAATAAATTTTATAAAAGATCCTTTCTGTTCTTTCACAGCAACACCATTATAAAGACAGTATGCCGGTGTCAGTTTGAATTCATAATTCTGCATAATTCCTCCTTTCTAAACTTCACCCATTCCAAGTCGTAAATATCATCACATTTACTTTTCTGTTCATTTTCTAAAACAGGTACTAGGTAAATTACCATTTGGGTTTTTTCTTTAGTTTTTTTCCGACTTTTAAATAGATTTCCAATTAATGGTATTTTTGATAAAACCGGAGTTCTAAGTTCTTCTTCTGTTTCGCTGTTTTGTATAAGCCCACTTAAAACAACCGGTTCCCCGGATTTTCCTACAACTTCTGTGGTTACAGTTTTTTCTGTTGTTGGAGGCGGGTTCCCGGTAATTGAGGAGGAATCTACCCCCCTTCGTGTAACCGAAGCAGTAACTGTACTAGTAATTTTTCCGTCTTCTGTAGCCCAACCTAGAATTTCAAGTTTTAATCCGGATATTATTTCTCTTGTAACACCAGAATAAACAGGCTTCCCGGTTTCAGGATCCAAATTATTATCCCGGTATCTGTAAGTACTTGTATTTGAAAAATTAATTGGTTTCCCCGAAAGTCCGTACAAAGAAGTATCTGCAAATACTCTGGTTTTATTTTCATTAATAGAACTTTGGAGACTTGCTGCAAAGTCAATTCCAAATGCAGAAACTACATTTAAATTGAATCCCATAACACTTCCCAACTGAGCCTGAATTTCATTTCTGTCACCAAGTTTCATATTTTTTGCAGTCAAACTTGAAGTCCATGAATTATCAGAGGTATCATCGTATTGAAGAATCAGAAGATCATATTTTAGACGGGGAATTGGAAGATCAGCTTTTTCAACTTCTTCAAGTACTTTTCTATAACCATCTTCTGTTCCGGTAAAATAAAAACTTGTATTTCCGTCAGCAGCTACAATATTTTTCTTATCAATTGAAGAAGGCAGTTTAGAAATTAAATCTGACGCTTTTGAATTTTTTAGAGTTATAAGAAAAGTCTTTTTTTCTTTATCAGCTTCTCGAATTAATTCATCTATTTCTTTCTTTTCACTTTCAGTTACTTTTGCCCAGAATTCATTTTCCTCTGTGGAATTAAATAATTCTGCTTTTCCAATTTTTTTAGTCACAAGGGGAAGGATTTTTTCTGCTTTAGTAAATTTTAATGTAAATAGATTCCAATCTCTTTTTCCGTTTATTGCTTCAGTTTTTGCTTCAGCATCGGGGAAAATATAATAAATCTCATCCTGGAGTTTATATTTAAATCCATTCTGCATACATATTTTTTCAAGGCAGCTTTCAAAGTCTTTTGTTTCAAAAACTGCCCTTACATTTTTTGACTCAGCATTTCCCTGAATACAGAAATTTTTACCTGATTCTTGAAATAATTTTTCCAGAACTTCACTAACGGAGCTGTTTCGAACATCAACCTTATATCCGTTTTCATTTTTTTCAATCCTTATTGCATTACCCAACAAAGAACTGTTTGTTCCCTGAAGTTTTGAAACATGAAACCCAGTTTCTGTTTTTTCAAATCCAAAAGAAGGAATAAACCTGCATATATTTGAAATGATTTCTTCCTCAGTTTTGTTTTTCAGGTGAACTGAAATTACATTTTTTGGAAGAGCATCATGTGTAATACAAAGATTGAGGGCAACTGAAATCTTTTCAAAAATTATTTCTGGTGAAACATCTACAGCATCTATTGATATACCGCTTTCCCCCTTTTCTATACGGCATCTGCTTACAATCCAGACATTTTCATTCTTTGATACAAATAATCTCGACGAATTTACAAAAGACTCAAAAGCAAGATTAAAATCATCACCAACAAATTTAAAATCACTTTTTCCCTTTACTGTATCATCTGCGGTTATAGATATCCCCGAATCCAGAGACAAAACAAAAAGAATATCTTTTATTTCACACTCATTAAAATCCCAGGAGTAAGATTCAGCACATAGCGGAAAAGAAAGACACTTCAGACATAACGCCACAAAAATTAGAATTTTGTTTAAGACTTTTTTCATTTAGTTAACCCTCATAGAGAATATAGTCTTCAAAATTCAAAACAAGGAAACAATTTATAAAAAAAGTTTAAAAAAAACAAAAAAAAATGAGATTCTTTTTAGTAAATCTCATTTTTTATTTGATTATGAGGATATAAATTAAAAGATTAAGATTTTATTTTAACTTTGCCTTTAAAAGATGAGCCTTAGCATTTTCTGTATTTATTGAATATGCATATTCCACAGATCTTAAAGCGTTAGGAGTATCCCCGGCTGCATAATAAATACAGGCAATACGATAAAATGCTTCTGACCTTAAAACTTTATTCGATTCTCGGGAAGCAATTTTTCCGTATAAATCCAAAGCCTTACTCTGTTGACCTGTAGAATAATAAATATCCGCAAGATTCAAAGCAGATTGAGAAGAAACTTCAGGAGAAATTTCATTCTGGCGTAATCCTGCACTTTCATAAGTACAATATTCATAAAGACGTACTGCTTCTTCTGTTTTTTTACAGTCCGTCGCAAACCACGCCGCTACTTCCAAATCAAGTACAGAACAGTCCTTAATTCTAGACGTAATCTGTTCAAAAATATCCTTCGACCTGTCCAGACCAAGTTTTGAAATCATATATTTTCTAAAAAGACTGTCTGCATATTCTTTCTGGTCCGTTTCTAAAAAGAAATTTACAGCATAAAGAACCAGAATATCTCTGTATCTTTCTGTTTCAGTTGAACTTGATTCCAAAAGATTCCATAAATCAGAAGTTTTATCACGTTCAGTAAGTTTAAAGTTTGTTTTATATTTCAAATCAAGTTTTGTAATATAAAGATACGGATCCTTAAGTTTAATTAATGCTTTTTCCAAACGGTCCAAAGCATCACTCAATGGAATTTTCGCCCGATTGTCATAACGTTCCATTTCCCTGGTTTTTAAACCGGCCTTTCTCAAAGCCGTAATTTCATCATCTTCACGCCGTTCCAGATTTGAATTGTAAGCAAATTCAGCATAGGCTATAAGTGCCGGAACATATTCAGAAAAATTAATAGCAGAAAAAGTAAGCAAATCTGCGGCAACAGTATCATGATTCATTTCATATTCACAAGAAGCACTGTTCACCATCATAAGTGGCAGAATTTTTTGATCTTCTTTTGAAAGGCTTGATACAGATTCAGCTCCAGTAACATAGGAAGAAATAACTTTATCTCTAACAAGGTGAGCATTATGAGAATCTGCTACAGACATATAACAGTCAGATTCAATCGCTGCCAGTTTAAGAAGCGAAGTCCTTGAAGTCTGTCTTAAATTCATACTTTCAAGAAAGTAAGCAGAATATTCGGCAGCATTAATACTGTTAAAATATTTTCCTGCATCATAGTTTACCAAAGCCCAAAAATAAGCATCATCAGCATCGGAAAATGCCTGGGGTGTAAGTTCTGAAGCCTCATTATACTGACCTTTCGAAAGATAAAAAGCAGCACAGTCTCTTATCCATACAGGATTTTTAGTTGCGGTATAAGAATCATAAAAGAGATCAAAATACTGCATATCAGTATAAATATTCTGATTACCGGATATCTCATCTGCATGATTTTTTAATACTGCTTCTGAATAAATAGACGCATATCTTGTATTTTTTAAGCACAATGCTATTTTTTCAGCTTCATCAAGACGCCCTTTGTCAATTAAAAAACCCGCATATACCGCAGACAGTTCAGCATTTGACGGATTTTTCTTGAGAGCTTTGACGAGAGTTTTTTCTGCCAGTGAATTTTCTCCAAGCAGTTTATATCGCTTGTAGACACCTATACTGCCCCACGAGTCATAAACCTTTTTTGAAGTTTTCTTTAATTCTTTCAAAGCACTGGAATTCAGTCCCTGACTGATTAATGCATCAATAGAATCTAACTGTCCGACAATAGAAGATGATGAGATTTTTTTTGAACAGCCTGAAAATGTTATAAGACTTGCAATCAAAAAAATTGCAGATATAAATCTAACGTTAAATAAAAAAACGTTCCGAGAAATATTCTTATCACACATATCTGCGCTTTGTAAGTTTCTCAAAACGTTTCCTCCAGTAATTTAACACTGAGATAAATTTTATTCTTTACTGATGTTATCCAGAACAGCATTAATAAATCTGAAACTGCCGTCTTCACCGTATTTCTTTGCAATCTCTACGGCTTCATCAATAATTATTCTTTTATCTGTACCATTCTGGTAAGTAAGTTCGTAAACACCCATTCTTAAAATGGCAAGACTCACCTTGTTAATTCTTTCAAGAGTCCATGAAGAAGTTAAATGGCTGGCAATTTTTTTATCAATTTCATCCATATGGTCTACAGCTCCTTGAATAACAAGTCCTGCAAACATCTGTGCTTCTTCATCTTTTGTATCTACCCATGAAAAAGAAATGACATCTTCCAAAGGAACTTTTCCAATATCCCATGAAAAAAGTCCCTGAAATGCCAGTACGCGACCTTTCCTACGTGACACTTAATTACCCCAATCCAAAAGTTTTGTTAAGGCATCACCTGTCTTTTTGCGTTCAACATTTTCTGAAGTATTCAGAGCATTTGAAATATCCTGTGCAGCCTGCTGAAGAGCCTGCATCTGAAGCTGCTGAGTCAGTGTTGAGCGAATATAATCATATACTGTTACAGTAGATTCCGGCTGAACAATATCACTGATAGAAAGAAGTTTTGCATCGTATTTCTGCATTACGGTTACTATGCGGTAATCTACATCTGTTTCCTGAAGATCAGAAATAAACCCTTTGTCACGTGTAAAAAGAACCAGAAGATTTGAATATTCCATTCCAAGATTCATAGCATAAGGTTCTGTTTTCTGAATAAGAAGAGTTCCAGCCTGATAACCTGAATTTTCATATTTGGCTTGAACTTCAATCTGATCCAACGTAAGTTTTTTATCTACAATTTTATTTCTTAATTCATTACATTTTGTTTTTGCAGCTTCTGGATTTCCGTTTTTAGGCACAATTACAAGGAACATTTTCATCATATCTGTCCATACAAAAGAAGCCTTGTTACTTTCATAGAACTGACGGATCTGGTCATCAGAAGCAGCAACCTTTGAAAGTTCACTTTGTTTCTGAGAAACAACATACTGCTGGGCAATAAGCTGATTTTTAAGATATGCCTTATATTCTGCTACAGTCATACCAGTCTGCTCCAAAAGAAGTTGTTCCAGAGTCTTTCCCTGTGATTTCATAATCAAATCATTCAATTCTTTTTCTGTAACATTTGCCCCAACCTGTGCACTCATACTCTGTAAAAAGTACTGGTTTACTGAGCTGTCAGGAATAGAAATCCCGGCTTTTGCTGCTGCCTGAAGAACAAGTTTTTCTTCAATAAGTGCCTCAAGAACCTGTTTCCGTTCATCTACAGTAAGCTTTTTACCAATCTGTTTTTCATATGTTTCACATCGAGCCTTAAGCTGCTTTACAGTGACAGATTCACTTTTAGACTGTTTTACAACAGCAAGAACCTGAAGATCAGACTGGGCGAACAAAGCTCCCGCAGAAACCAATAAAACTAAAAATGATAATACAATTTTCTTCATATTTTAATTCCCTTTTACTTTATAACAACTAAAATAATTTTATGTTACTATTCACTATTCAATATTCACTATTAATTATTAACTCTCCAACGGGAGTCCGCCAGAAAT
>JABUUX010000159.1 GCA_021442965.1 Treponema sp. | reverse complement strand
TGAATTCATTAAATATTTTTTTAAATACTTAACATCTTTAATCGCTTCTTTCTTTGTAAGTAAATCAACTTTCTGAGCGTATAATTCAAAAGAAAAAAACAACATAAAAAAAAATACAATGGGGGTAAACAAACTTTTCATTTTAATTCACAAACCACTGTCTAAAAAGTTCAAATCACAGTGTCATCCTGAACTTGTTTCAGGATCTCTACACTATATATGGTGTAGATGCTGAACTAAATTCAGCATGACAATACTTTTTAGACAGACCCTTTTTTTTTGATTATGTGCTAAAATTAAATTTATGAAGCACAGAGCATTTTTAAAAAAATCAATCTTTACATCTGTTTTTTTAGTTTTTATTCATCTTTCAGGGTATTCTGCAGACGGAATAATGTGGGGGCAAAAAGATATCCGCGTTATTTCTACCAAGTGGTTTGACATTATCTATACACCGGAATCTTCAGAAAGCGCAGTTCTTCTTTATGAAAACGCGGACCGCATCTATTATGAAATAGCGGAACTTTATGGTCGTGAACCGCAGGAAAGAATGCCTGTTGTCTTAAGTTCCCAAACAGAACAGTTCAATGCTTATTTTTCTACAGGATATTACAATCACATAGTTCTTTATGATACTTCGGTTACAGAAGATCTGGCGGTTTTTACTAATGATCTTCTTTCAACTTTCCGCCATGAGCTTACACACGCTTATACTTATAATCTAAAAAATAAATTCTGGTCCGTAATAGGAGACATTTTTGGAGAAGCTGTAAATCCGGCAGGGCTTTTTGTAACTTCGGGTCTTGCAGAGGGGGCAACCGTAACAAGCGAATCGTCTTACGGGGAAGGAAGGCTGAATGATGAGTATGCCCTTCACATAGTAAAGCAGGCAAAGCTTGAGGGGAAGTTTCCGTTTTATAGCGATGTTCAGGGCTCGTCCGATAAATATCCTTTTGGCAGTTATTATTATTTTAATGGAGTTTTTGACCAATGGCTTCAGAAAAAATACGGTATGGAAAAGTATGCTGCATGGTGGTACAAAATGGTGAATTTCCAGACCGTAAGTCAAAGAACGGCATTTAAAAATGTGTACGGAATAAGACTTAAAGATGCATGGAAAGAATTTGAAAACGAGTTTGAAGTTCCGGATATCTGTTTGAATCCTATGAACGAAAATACAGAATTGTACGGAATAAAAGATTTTTTTTCTGGCAGTAAAGAAACGTATTCAAAAAAAAATAATTCAGGTGCTGTTTATAAAAGCCTTACATCAGGAAAAACAGGGATTGCTTTTATAGAGTCCTCTTCTGATGCAGTGTGGTTTCAAAAAAGCATGGAAGAGAAACCAAAAAAAATTTTTACTTTAAGCGGAATTAATTCAATAAAGATTTCTGAAGACGGGCGGTATATGGCGGCTAGTTTTACAGATTCTTCTTCTCCAACGTACAGATTAAAAATAAAAATCTATGATATGGAAAAACATTTTTGGATAAATGTTCCCGGAACAGGAATCAAAGATGCTGCCATTTTCAAAGATAATGGGGATTATTTTATAGTTTCTCAGGGTTTTGAAAGTGGTAATAAATGGATTGATATAAAAAAGATTTTAGGAAACAGAATAGAAGATGTGTGTTCTGTTCTCGCCAAAGAAAATGAAATGCCTTTTTCTTTCTGTTTTGCGGATGAAGGCGAATTTGCTTACATTCTAAAATCAGAACTGACATATAAAATTTGTATTTCTGACAAAACAGGGCAGACAAAAGAAGAAATCCTTCTTCCTTACGACCGCATGGTAATACGAAATCTTTTTTATGATTCATCTTTACACAGTTTTGTTTTTTCTTGGACTAAACCCGGTACAATGCCTCGTTATGGAACTTACATTCGGTCAGGTTCCGGACTTTTTTTCCTTTCTGAAAAAGATTTTTCGGGAGGAGTTTTTAATCCTGTTCATTTTGAAAATTCAATAATTTATGCAGGTCATTTTTACCGGCAGAACAGACTTTTTTGTGCTTCATCTTTTGCACCTGAAATTGAATTGACATCAGCGAACTTTGAGAGTTTGTCGTATGAAAAAGAGTTATACATAACAGTTTCAGAAGAATCTGAAAAAAGTCTGGAAGGTTCTAAAAAATATAATCCTTTTGTGTATATGAAAAATGGGCTGTTTTTACCTGTCAGTCTTGCACAGTCTGTAAACTTTGATTCGTCTTCTTCTGATATGACAAAAACTGAAATTCTTCCTTTGGGGCTTACTTATATTACAAATAATCCCTGGTCTTCAAATGTATTTACTGTTACAACTGGTTACAGTCCGTTTACAAATTCTTTTGGCTGCAATTTTTTAGTTTCAGGAGGAACAGACACATCACTTTTTAAGTGGAGTACAAATGCTTCCTGTGAGTTTGATATGAAAGGTTTTAAACAGACAGGGGTGAATGCAACAGAAACGGTTACTGTAAATTTTGGAAATATTTCTTCCGTTTCACTTAATAATTTAACAGCGGCATATTACGGTAAAAGCAATCCTCCTTCAGTTTCGCTTTTTAAGCCGGAAGTGATTTTTAATAAAGGTTTTGATTTACATAAAATTTTTTATGTAAAAGACAGTCTTTCGTTTAAGTATTCAAATGTTCATAAAACAGGTACAGGCCTTTTTGAATATGGTGGGTTTAGTTCTTCTGTTGGAGCAACTTGGACTTACAGCATGGACACAGAGGACACTTATGCGTCATCACTATCTGCTTTGAATTTGAATGGAGTTTTTTCCGTGTATATTCCAAAACTGATTCCACTGGAATGCCCGAATTTCTTTGTTTATAATTTTCCGGCTGTTCTGGCAGCTTCGATTTTTCCAAGAGGAGATGCATTCCTTTCTGCGGGAGCAAAGGTTTATCTGTTCAGTATGGATATTCAGAAGGCTGTTCCGTTTCTTCCGGGGCTTTTTTTGAACAGATTTTATTTTACCTTTGGATATAATTGGTCTTGTTTATATGAAGACAGAGTTTATCAGAAAGGATTTATTCCGGCTTTGGCAGGGAATGCATTTGTAAAACTTGGGCAGGGGGTACTTCCACAGGCGGATTATCTTTATTTGAAGTTTAATGTTGGTCTTACACCGAACTTTGGGGCTGCGGCAAACTCACTTTTCTATACAGAATTAAATTTGGCTCTCAGGTTTGATATTCGTGATACTGTAAAAGGGGAATCTGGGGTTAAAGTGGAATTGGGTTTATCTTCAAAGCTTTTTTAGTAATTTTTCGAATAAATCTCCAAAATCTATAATTGTTTGATTTTCTTTCTATTAGGTATTAAAATATATTAATTAGAGTATTATCTAGGTATTGTCGAAAAATAGTATTAAAAAGTTTTTGGTGAAGAAATCAGGCTTGTAAGCCGATAATCTCATTGGAAATTTCTATACTTTTAAATGAGGTGCAGTAATATGAAATTCAAGAAAATTTTCTCAATCCTTATTATTTTTTCTGTTTTTGTGACAAGTGTTTTTGCTCACGGAAAGAAGGATATTGAGGAACTGGATGCTTCAAATTTGAACAGCTGGGCTGAAACTTTTAATTTGGAAGGTAAAAAAGGAAAGTACAACATCCTTATTACCGCCACAGACCTTGGTGGAAATGTCTATGTTGAAGGTCCTCATAATATTATGGTTGACCCGGAGTCTGATAAGTGTGTGGCAGGTATTACAAACCCTGTCCCTAATATGAGAGTTGTCGGAAACCTGAACATCGTTGGTACTTGTGTTGATGATGACGGTGTTGATTATGTTGAAGTTGTTTTGGACGGTAATGAAGAAGCTCCTGTCCGTGCATTCGGTAGAGAATTCTGGTCTTTCTATCTTGATACAAAAGATCTTGAAGAAGGTCCTCATTCCATAAAAGTAACAGGATATGATATTAACGGACTTCAGGGAAAATCTGCAACTTGTGTTTGGCAGCTTGACCGCCGTCAGCCTGTAACTTCTATCAAAGAAAAAGACATGGAAACTGACAAGCCGATGGGTATGCTTGTTTCTGGAACAGTAAAATTTCAGGGTCTTGTTGAAGACGGTAACGGAATTAAACGTCTGGAATATTCCATTGATAACGGTGAAACTTATAACGATGTAAAAATTACTCCTAATGATAAAAAAGGAAATGCAACATTTGCTATAACTGTAAATACAAAAGCCTTCCCTGACGGACCTGCAGTTCTTTGGTTCAAAGCTACAGATAAGTCTGGTTCGGTTGGTGCTTACTCATTCCTTTATTTTATTGATAATACTAATCCTGAAGTAAAAATCATTACTCCGACAAAAGAAGATACTGTAAACGGAAAATTCTCTGTAGCCGGATACGCAAAAGACCGCCTTGGAATTACTGCACTAAAGTGGACTTTGGGTACAGAATCCGGTGATGTTGAACTTATCCCTGGAAACCCTTACTGGTGTATCGACTTTGATACAATCGGTTCAAAAGATAAATCAAGAAAATTCTCAATTTCAGCTACTGACCTTGCAGGTAACGTTGTTGAAACTTCAATGAACATTTCACTAAATCAGGAAGATGACAAGCCTATAGTAACTCTTGCTCAGCCATTGCCGGGAACACAGTATTCTGAAGGCGAAGAGCTTTATGTCCGAGGTATTGTAAATGATGACAATGATGGTGTTCGTTCTGTAATAATGTCCGTTGATGCAGGACAACCTGTTGAAGTAGAAACGAAAGGTGTGTTCTTTTACAGCTTTGGTAATTCGGGGCAGTACACATCAGGAAAGCACAAACTTACTGTAATTGGTGTTGATGCCAATGGAGTAGAAGGAAATCCTGTTGTAATTGAACTGCAGACTTTGGGACAGAAACCTCAGTTTGAATCTCCTCAAATTGTTCCAGTTAAAGGTGATGCTGTTGATTTTGTAAGCGGAATTGAAGTTCACCCAGAAAGCAGTTCAAAATTTGCTGTAAATATTACTTCAACAGCCGGACTTAAAAGTTATTCAGTAAATTATTGGTCAGAAAAGGGAGAAATGACTGAACCTAATGTGGTTACTCTTAAGAAACCGGAAATGAATGCAGTTGTTTCAATTCCTGTAACTCCATCGTTCCCTAAAGGAATTGTTCACTTTGAAATTAAAGCAACTGATATTTCTGACCGTGAAAACACATACAAGGGCTTCTTCTATGTTACAAATACAACAGAAATTAAACAGGATAAACCTGCTATTGTATTTGAAGACAGCCGTGTAGACAGTGAAGGCAGAATTATAAATAATCAGGAATTCCCGGCCAGCGGTTATGTTATAGGTGCTGTGGCTAAGAAGATAGAAGTTGTTCCGGAAACTCCTTTTGTAACTGCAGCTCTGAAGGGCAACCAGATTCAGCTTAAGGCAGGTCGCGCTGTTGGAACTTCAGAAAAGGTAGTTATCCGTGTTACAACTGATAAAGATGATGTAATTGAATCTATCCCTCTTACATTTGTAAATGACAGTGCGGTGCCGGCTCTTACAATTTCAAGTGTTGCCGGTGGACAGCCTTCGGCTTATGATGCTATTTCAATTAAAAAGCATGCAGACATAAAGATTTCGGGAAAAGCAACCTGCGAAACAGGAATGAATAAAGTTCGTTACCGCATTCTTTCTGCAAATGTAGATATGGTAAAAGGTGTTGTTTCAAAAGTTGGAACTTCAGTAGTTCCTGAAGAATTCGAAACTGCATCAATGGCTCCTGATGGAACCTTTACAATTACAGTTCCAACACCGGCTGATGACCCTAATGCAATCATTACAGAAACAGAAGATGGTGAACCTGTTTCTCAAGATGTTTTGGATGAAGCAAAACTTTTACCTGGTGTGTACATTGTAGAAATTGTTGCAGAAAGTGCAGCAGGAAACACAACAGTTAAAACTGTGGCATATAAAAAGATTCCTGAACTTGAACCAGATTCAAAAGGGAAGATGCCGGTTGCAAAGGCTCCTGTGGTAGCATGGTTTAACGGTTACGATGTTTATGCTACAGGTATTTATCAGGGAGACTTGGAAGAATCTTTCCACGTATTCCCTCGTGCAGATATGATTGAAGGTGTAAACAGCCTTACTTGGAATGCTACTCCATACGGTGGAAAACCGGTTGCAGGAAAATTCTCGGCTTCCAAAGATCCAACCCTTTCTGCAAACTTTGTACTTGTAAATGAAGAAAATTATCTGAGTGGAACACCGGTTGTTCTTGAATATGGAAATGACAAGAATTATGCTGGTGCTAAAATTATTGCTTATATTGATACCGGAGTAGTAGTAAACTCTGCAACTTATGAAATTTCAGGTCTTGAAGGAGATGAAACACCGGGCGGAGATTCTGTTCAGACTGGAAGCGCAAAACTTACAAAACCAGCTGCCGGTGAAACACGCTGGGTTGCAGAAATTCCTTTGAAGAATCTTCCTTCACGTGTTACAAAAGTAAAACTTACTATTAAAGCGGGAACACTTGAAACTTCTATTACAGGCTTTGTAAGAATTGTTCGCCCGGCTTCTTCAGAAACATATACAGCTGTAATTGATGATAAAGAAGCAATTTACGATAAACCTTCTGCAGACATGAATTACGACTTTGGAAAGAAGCAGTATGGAATGACTGGGGAATCGGTATTCTCATTCTTTGCAAATGTTCCGGGTCCTATTACTGCAGTACTCGAAGGTGCAGATGACGGTCTTAAAGCTGATGTTGATGGAGAACGTAAGATAGTTAGAGTAACTCCTGCAAAAGATGGAATTTATAAGAACGTAAGACTTGTTGTAACCGATGCCCTTGGGGATCTTCATTCAACAGGAACATATTCTTTCATAGTAGATTCAGGTGCGCCAGAAGTAAAACTTGTTTCTCCTGTTCTTTGTGACTGGGTTGGAAAAGTATTTAAACTTCAGGGAACAGCAGCGGATGTCCTTGGTGTAAATACAATTGAGTATTCATTGAATAACGGAGAAACATGGACTCAGCTGGAATTGTCATCAAAAGATCCTAATAAAATGGGTGTAACTTTCAGTAAGGATATTGATATTTCTGGTTTTGAAGACGGTCTTGTACAGATTGATGTTCGCGGTACTGATAACGGCGGTAATTCTGTTGTAGAAAGAACTGCAGTTTATAAAGACGTTACACCTCCGGAAGTATTTGTTGTACTTCCAGCATCTGATGACATTGTAAACGGTGAAACAATGGTTATCTTTAATGCTCATGACAATGCATGTCTTGCAAAAGCAGAATATGTAATGCCTGCACATATGACAGATAACGAAGCAAATGACGGACGAAGTGATATAGAACTTAATCCTCTTGTTCACACAATTGTTGGAACAGTAGAACAGCCTATTGATGACAAGATGAGTTTTGAGTTCTTTGATGCAGCTGGAAATAAAACAAAGGTTGGAGCCTGGGCTTTCCTTATTGATAATGAATCTGACCTTCCTATAGCAGAAATCCACCTGCCGGATGAAACTCATACAATTACCCGTGACTTTACAATTTCTGGTGTAGTTTATGATGATGATGGAGCTGCTTCAATCTTCTATAAAATTGATAATGGCGACTACATTGCTTATCCGGAAGTAGGAACAAGTTTCTCTATTCCAGTTTCAATTACAACACTTCTGGATAACGAACATACAGTTACAGTATACGCAGTTGATCAGAATGGCGTTAAGGGACCTGAAACATCACGTACGTTCAGAGTTTCTTTGAATGAACCTAAGGCTGTTATGGCTTACCCTGAAATGGATGCTTCTGTTCGAGGTGTTGTTGAACTGAACGGTTTTGCAACAGATAAGAACGGAATCCAGAGTGTAAAACTTTCTATTGATAACGGTAATACATATAACGATACAATACTTACAAATGTAATGGGTTCTGAAGCCGACTGGACATACGTAATTGATACACGTGTAATTCCGGGCGGTTCACAGGTTGTATTCCTTAGAACTACAGATAACTACGGTATTGAAGGTCTTTACTCAACATTGATAAACATCGATAACGAGGCTCCAATTCTGCAATTGGAATCTCCGGTTGATGAATCTGAAACAATGGGAAATCTCTTCTTCTCTGGTGTTTCTTATGACAACCTTGGAATCATTGATATGAAGGTAAGCATACGAAGCCTTGATAAAGAAATGGCTCCTCTTATTCAGAATATGAAGATTGAACGTGTTATAAGCGAATATGTAGATATTACATCGCTGCCTGACGGATTCTATAACATTGAACTTACAGCAAAAGATGCTGCAGGAAATACATCAAACGTAAGCCGCAACATTCATTTGAATAAAAACAAACCACTGGCTGTAGTTGATATCCTTTATCCTTTGAACGGTGAAACAAAAACCGGAGAATTCAATGTTTACGGTCAGGTTGAGGCTGAAGGGCGCATTACTTCACTGGCACTCTATATTGACGGTCAGCTTGCTGACGAATCATATGGAGACGAAGCAGTTAGAGAAAGTGGATTCTATATGTTCTCTTTGAATCCGGATAAGATTTCTGACGGAACTCATAAATACCGTGTAGATGTAATTTTGGATACAGGCATGAAGGTTTCTTCCCGTGAGCAGACAATTAATTACAAAGCCTTTGGACCTTGGGTAACAATTGATAACTTTGTATACGGAGACTTTGCTGCACACCGCCCTATTCTGAAAGGTAGAGCCGGATACACAAGAGATCCTGACGAAGAACTGCTTGCAAAAGAAAAGACTGCTACTCCGGAATTCAAGGCAAAACTTGCAGCTAAATCTGTAGAAACAATTGAATTGAGTCTGGATAACGGTAAGACATTCATTCCACTTTCTAAAAACGAAAAATGGAAGTACCGAATTGAAAATCAGGATTTGTCAGAAGGTTATCACTTCCTTTTGATTCGTGCCACAATGAAGAACGGTGAAAAAGCAATTGAACGTTTGGTTGTTCAGATTGATAACACAAAGCCAACTGTAAAACTTATTTCACCTGAACAGGGCGGACATTATAATCAGGAACTTCTTGCTTCAGGTCTTTCAAATGATGACGTTAAACTTGAAGAAGTAAAGATTGCGCTTCGTAAGGGTGATAAAGCTTCTTACGAGGTTCCAAAGTTCATTCAGGGACTTTACCTTGATGTTCACTTCTGGGGTGCTACACTCTTTGATGTGGGTGCTGGTCTTACCTTCTTTGATGACAACGTAAAACTTCAGTTCCAGTGGGGTGAATATACACAGACACAGCGTGACTTTATAACTGACTTGTTCCAGCAGCCAAGAACCCAGCTCCGTTATGGTGGAGATGTATTCGGACTTAAACTGCTTGCAAACATTGCTGATATTCCGTTTGCATTCTTCCTGGGACACGACTTTGACTGGTTGTCTGCAAATATTGCAATTGGTGCAAACTTCTCGCTGTTCACAATGACGAACTCCGGTCAGGCACAGATTCTGTCTGCAATTCTTGCCCAGCTTGAGTTCCCTAGAATAACATTCCCTGAAGCAAAAGCTTTCAGTACACTGTCATTCTATACAGAAGGATCTTTGTGGTTTATCCCAACAGACGTTGCAACGACTGTAGACATCAACAAACTGGTTCCACAGATTTCATTTGGTATTCGTGCAAACGTATTCTAGTAGGATAAAATGAAAAAATGGTTTGCGGTCGTTCTGACCGCATTCTTTACATTCACCCTCTTTGCAGAAGCAGAAAGTACCGTGGAGAAGTTCAAATCTCGGGCTGAAGTTTCGTGCATAGAGGGTGATTTAAATTCTGCCTATAAGTTTATTAATCTGGCTCTGGCTGTTGGACGTGAAGATTCAGATAGAGAAACTGTTATTCCTTTGGCTCAGGAAATTTACAAACAGAAACTGGAAGAACAGCTTACAGAATTTGACAGTTACACGTTTACTGAAATTTTAGAGAATGTAGAAAAATATGGAATTGGAAATTCTGCAATTTCAAATATAAAACAGCAGATAACAGCTAAGTATAAGAACAATGGTTTTGAGGAATTTAAAATAGAAACTCAAGACACTTTCTATAAACTTTTTATTCTCATTTTTATAATTATCACTCTGATGTTTCTTATAATTATTCTTATTATTTTTATGGGGAACAAAGCTTTCAAAGTTCAGAAGAATCAGACCGAAAAATATGTTCAGGCTGTAAAAATGCTTGCTCAAAATCAAGACAGAGTAAACAGTATTCTGTCAGGGGGAGTTACCTCACTGTATGCAAGTGGAATTGACAGTGAAGCTCCTTGGACAAAAAAAGCATTGTCGTATATGGAAAATACTCCGGAAGAACAGGATGAATTAAAACTGCTTGCAGAAAATTGCAGGGAAATGGGATTAAAAATTGACAGCGTAACGAACAGAAAAAATAATTCTTCAAATGTAGGAGAACTGGTATATAAAACTTCTATACAGTTAGGGCTTCCTCAAAGTGATGCCATGCTTTATTTCTGTGCAGCAATGGTTTATGATGCAGGATTCCTTACTGTTGATAACAGTCTTTTGACCCTGGATTCATTGACAGTAGAACAGAGAAAAGTTTTAAATCGGCATACAGAATTACCCGAAAACTTTTTTGATTTTGTGCCCGAAAAATATAGAGAAGTATTTATGAATGCGGCATGCTGTCATCATGAAAATATGGATGGTTCAGGGTATCCAAAAGGACTTAAAGGAGATGAAATTCCTCTTATAGCTAAACTTATCCGTGTTTGTGAATCATACATTTCTTTAAGCAGCCGCCGGGATTACAGACAGATTGTAGATAAAGAAACTGCTGTAACAATGATGCGGCAGGATTCCAGAATTTATGACCCGGATGTAATTGATGTGCTGGAAGAAATAATCTGATTAAAAAATGTTGAAAGGGATTGTAAGTCTTAATCCTGTATATAAAATCAAGCCATCAGAAAGTGACTGCATTGCCGAAAGCCATGACCCGTCTTGTTGTGTATTAAAAGAATAAGCTATATCCTGCACCACCTGAAGTTTCACATCATTCAAAAGAAAGGAAGGCGTAGAAAAAGATAATCCCACTGTACCCGGGAAGATTACCGGAGTTGGATTTATGTTTGAATATCTGGCTTCTGTATTCCCAAAAGTAAAAACCGGACCTGCGTAAAATCTAATAAAATCATTTATTGTAAGTGTGAATATAACCGGAAGTTGAAAAACTGAAAGACCATAATTCCATCTGCAGATAAACCCCAAGCCTGGTTCCAGGATAATATTTGAAAGTCTTGCATTAAGGTGAAAATCAATTCCCCTATAATTCATAAGGAAACTTTCGGAACCTAAAAAAGACCAGTCGCACAAAACGGAAGCATCAAATACCAGGCTGTCAGGGAAAGATGATGAAGAAGAGTAAAATGATGATCGTTCGTTTGAAAGAAAATAATCTCCTGTTTTTGAAGTTGATTTTTTTGATTTTGAATTCGAATTTGCTGTTTTATTTTCTGAAGAAGTGTCAGGTTTTTCTACAGTTTTTGGAACAGGCTCTGTGGCTGGAGTTTCCGGTTTGGAAACTGGAGCAGTAATTTTTTCTCCATATAGATTTTCATCTTCAGTCTGAGTGTCTGCCGTTTTAGAAGATTTGTAAATTTGACCCGCTCCAACATATCGAGGTTTCCAGTAACTTTCTTTAAGGGAAGAAAGAATAACTCCGGTATTTGGACCGTCGCTTACAGCAGAAATAAACTGGTTATTTCCAATGTAAATGCCAACGTGAGAAATAGTGTTTGAAGATGTTGTTTTAAAAAAGAGAAGGTCTCCAGGTTCTTTGTCTGCGTCTGAAACAATTGTTACATAGGAGTATAAGGCTTTGCAGGTTCTGGGCAGCTGGGTTTTATTTGCTTCTCTGGCAACGTGGTAAATCAGTCCGGAGCAATCGAAGGAATCAGGCCCTATGGCGCCAAAAGAATATGGGCACCCGATGTATTTTTTTGCCTCTGTAATTAAATTCTGGCGGTAAGTATTTGCTTTTGCGGCTGACATTTCTTCTGCGCAAAGATTCAGGCATGTTATGCAGAATACAGTGATAAAAAGTGTAATTAATTTATATCTGTTTTTTAAAAGGAATTGTTTTCCTGTTTCCATATTTATATTATCCTACATTTTTTTTACAAAAAAAAGCGAAAATAAAAAAACCGTGTTAAAATTGTTATATCGGATAGAAAGTTTAAGATTAACTGTAGCGAGGTCTTTAATGGCAATAAAAGAAAGAAAGCCATGGGCTCAACTGGATGTTTACCGCAAAGACAGGATAAAAGGTGAATGGCCGACTTTTCCTGAAATGATTTCAATTCAAGTTGAACGTTTTGCTGATCGTCCCTGTTTTACTGATTTTGAAGGTTCGGGGGATTCTAAAAATACAATTACATATTCGCAGATGTATGAAAAGGTTCAGACCCTTTCAAAATGGATGATTTCGCAGGGAATAAAAAAAGGTGATAAAATTGCGGTTACCGGAAAGAACTCTCCGGAATGGGCAGTTGTTTATATTGCAACATTTTTTGCCGGTGGAATTGTAATTCCAATAGACAATGGTCTTCATGAAAACGAAGCCGGTAACCTTATAAAAACCGCAGAGCCAAAAATTATTTTTACGGATGATGAAAAAAAATC
>JABUUX010000069.1 GCA_021442965.1 Treponema sp. | reverse complement strand
ATTGATGAAATTGTAAATAAATTGAAAAACGGTGAAATCACAAGTACAGCACTTGTTGAAAATTCTATAAAGACTTTTGAGGAAGATAAAAAATCTGCTCTTCCTCTAAATGCATTTTTGGAAATGTATGACGATGCTGTTGCAAAAGCAAAGGCTTGTGATGAAGAAATATCCGCTGCCCGTTCAAACGGTACTTTAGAAACTCTTTATGCAGAAAAGCCACTTTTAGGGGTTCCTTTTGCAAACAAAGATAATATTTCTGCAAAAGGGAAACACCTTACCTGTTCTTCAAAAATCCTTGAAGGATATGTTGCACCGTACAATGCCACAGTTATTGACAGGCTTGAAAAAGCCGGCGCTGTTCCGCTTGGCCGCTGTAATCAGGATGAATTTGCTATGGGGTCTTCTACAGAATATTCATGCTATGGGGCTACACGTAATCCTGTAAACCGTGATTATGTTTCAGGGGGATCTTCGGGCGGTTCAGCCGCTGCTGTTGCCGCTGACATGGCGGTGTTCGGTCTTGGAACAGAAACTGGTGGTTCTGTACGTCTTCCGGCTTCATACTGCGGATTATACGGACTTAAAACAACTTACGGTGTTCTTTCCCGCTGGGGTGTTGTAGCTTACGGTTCTTCTCTTGATCAGGTAGGACTTCTCGGTCATTCTCCAAAAGATATTGCGCTTCCTCTTTCCTGTATGGCTGGTGTTGATATGTATGATGATACATCTGCCGATTTACCGAATGCTACAAATCTTAAAAATCTTACTGCCATGACTGATGCAGAAATCAAGGCTTTGAAAATTGCAATTCCAAAACAGTTTCTGGAAACTAAAGGTCTCGATCCTGAAGTTGAAGAAAAGTTTAAGGAAACAAGAGCATGGTTTGAATCAAAAGGTGCTTCCATTACAGAAGTTGACCTTCCGGTTCTGGATGCTTCAATTGCCGCATATTATGTTATCGCTCTGTCTGAAGCTGCCTCAAACTTAAGCCGTTTTGACGGAATCCGTTATGGCGGACGTATCGATAACGGAAACGGATATGATGAGCTTTATGTTGATACAAGAAGTCAGGGCTTCGGCCCTGAAGTAAAACGACGTATTGTAATCGGAAACTATGTGCTTTCAGAACAGTTCTCCGGAAATACTTATAAAAAAGGAATGACCGTCCGTGCAAGAATCCAGCGTGAAATGGCTGAACTTTTTAAATCTTATGATATCGTTCTTTGTCCAACCTGTCCGACCCCGGCTTTCAAACTCGGTCAGAAAGTAGATGATCCTCTTGAAATGTACCTGTCTGATATGTATACAGTTTTCGTAAATCTTTCTCGTATTACTTCAATAAGTGTTCCGGCTGGTTTTACAAAAGCAGGATTACCAGTGGGTATGCAGTTTGCAGGTCCAATGTTTGGTGAAGAAAAAATCTTGCGTCTTGCACAGAGCTGGTACGAAAAATAGAGAACAATATTTATAAATAATAAGTAAAAAGGCTGATTTTTCCTCATAACAATTATTTTATTGCACTTTGAAAATCTCCATTGTAAAATTATAGTATGTCAGATGAAATTCGCTTGCGTGCTTATGCTAAGGTTAATTTTGGCTTGAATGTTCTTCCTAAAAGAGAAGACGGATTTCATAATATTGAAAGTATTTTTCAAACGGTCGATTTATCTGATGAACTGATTGTTTCAAAGCAGAATAAAAAGATTTGTTCTGTCCATTGCAGTTCATTACTTCTTCCTTTAGAAAATACACTGACACTTGCTTTTAAGGCTTTTACTGAAGTTACAGGTTTTTGTGATTTTGGAATTAATGTTGAACTTATCAAAGGTATTCCTTCCGGAGGTGGATTAGGTGGTGGTTCAAGCGACGCCGCAACTTTGATACGTTGTATGGAGAAATTTTACGGAATCCGTCTTTCAGATGAACAGCTTTCGCTTGTTGCATCAAAAGTCGGAAGTGATGTGTTCTTTTTTACCCGCTGCAATGGTAATGGAATGGGATGTGCCCTCGTTTCCGGTCGTGGTGAAGTAGTAGAGCCATTCACAGGCCGTAAAGATTTATATATTGTTTTGGTTTTTCCTAAAGCTTCTAGTTCTACAAAATTAGCTTATTCATTGATCGATGAAAGCTATACTAATGGGAAAATAATCAAAGGTCCTTCATTGGACCAATTAAAGAGTGTTTATCGTAAATATCCTTCTGAATGGAATTTTGTAAACACTTTTACCCCTGTAGTTTCAGAGACTTATCCTGAAATTTCACAGGCGTTGAAAGATGTACGTAAATCAGGAGCGTTGTTTTCTGATGTTTCAGGTTCAGGCTCTACTGTTTACGGCGTTTTCTTGGATGAACAACAAGCGGTGTACTCAAATAATCTGCTTGCTGGAAACTGGTATTCTTCATTAGTGAAGACTTTGTAATTGCTGTTTTTAGGAGGATAGCGATGCAGATTACTGAACTTAGAATCAGAAAGGTAGAAGACGAAGGTAAACTTCGGGCTTATGTTACAGTTACTTTTGACAACTGTTTTGTTGTTCATAATGTAAAGATTATTGACGGAAAAACAGGTCTTTTTATAGCTATGCCTAGCCGAAAGACTGCAAACGGAGAGTATAAGGATGTTGCACACCCAATCAGCCCTGAATTTCGTACAGAACTTCAGGAAAAAATACTTGCCGAATATAATGCCGGTCACGTGTTGGAAGCTGATGCCCCTGATGTTGACTAGGATTAATTATTATTCTCTGATTGATTAAAATACATTATTCATTTATACTCTGAGCAAACAGGTTAAAACACAACTCGTTTGCTTTTATTCGGACGTCGGCAAGTGGTAAGCCCCCGGCTTTTGGTGCCGGTATTCCGTAGGTTCGAATCCTACCGTCCGAAACGCTTAAATCCGTAGATTTTTTCTGCGGATTTTTTTTTATAAAAAAAATTATCTTTTTATTATAGTTTTATTTCTGTAATAATAATTGGTGTAAAATCTTTATTAAATTTCAAAAATACATAAAATTTAATTTCTTACTGCTAATAAAATTGATTATTCCGTTTTAATCCGTTATAATGGTAAAACTGATTTTTTTGTCAGATATAATTTTAAAAAAAGGATGGATTTAAATATGTCATTTATCCCATTTTTACAGGAAGCACAAACCACTCCTAACCTTTTGGTTTCTCTTCTTCCTTTCCTGCTTATTATCGTAGTCATGTATTTCCTCATGATTCGCCCGCAGAACAAAAAACAGAAAGAAACTGAAAAAATGCTGGCTGCTCTTAAAAAAGGAGACCAGGTTGTAACAATCGGTGGTATTCATGGTGTTGTTTCTTCTGTAAAAGAAAATACAGTAATTGTAAAAGTTGATGATGATGCAAAAATCGAATTCAACCGTTCTGCAATTTCTACGGTAATTGATCCGGAAGCTGAAGCAAAAGCTAAAGCTGCAAAAGAAGCAAAAGAAGCAGAAATTGCTGCTAAAAAAGCCGCAAAAGAAGCAAAAAAAGCTGCTAAAGCCGAAAAAAAGGCTGAAAAAACAGCAGAAAATGAATAAATAAGTTTAAAAACTTAATTTGGAGTCATAACAAAATGAACAAGCGAACACGTTTGGTGATTCTTCTTGCTGTTCTTGCAATTTGTTTTGTTTTCCTGTGGCCGTCAATCAGCTGGTATGCAAATACTCCTAAAGAAGTAAAAGCTCTGGCTAACGGTTCTACAGAAAACATCAAAGATTATGCTACAGTTCAGGCAAATGAAGATGTGAAAAAATTCAAAGAATGGTATGCAGTAAGTCCGGATGATCCGCTTCCTGTAGAATATGCATGGGTAGAAAAAGAAGCTCGCAAACAGTATAAACTGGCCGGTAAAAAAGCTCCTTCACCAATGACTGTTAAAGATGCAATTACAGAATTTGATTCAGAAACTGAATTCATGGAAATTTTCCAGACAAGATATCGTGAAAAAATTCTTAAGGCTAAAAAAACTTACCAGAATTCTGTAAAACTCGGTCTTGATCTTTCTGGCGGTATGAACATTATTGTTCGTGCTGATCTTGATACAGCCCTTCAGGCTAAAGGTGATGCTGTTACTCCAGAAAATGCAGACATGATTAAAAAAGAAATTATGGAAAGCACTCTGGAAAATCTTACAGGACGTATTGACCGCTTTGGTCTTTCTTCTCCTGTAATTCGTCAACAGGGTGAAGATAGAATATACATCGAAATTCCAGGTGCTGCACAAGCAGATTCCATCAACTCTTTGATTGCCGGAAAAGGTGTTCTTACATTCCGTCTTACAGATATGGAAGCAACAACTGCTTTCAATGATTATTACAATGCCCATCCTGCTACTACTTTCAATGCTGTTGGTGAATTAATGGATCCGTCAATTATTCCTGGTGACTGTGAAGTTATGGGGCAGTATGTAAAAGACGCTTATGGTCTTGATGAAAGAATTGGTTATGTTGTTGTAAAGAAAGAAGTAATTATGGACGGTCAGCATGTTAAATCTGCTGAAGTTCGTGCTGATGAAATTTCTGGAAACCCTCAGGTTTGTTTCAATCTGGATTCTGAAGGTGCGGTTCTCTTTGCTAACTTTACAGGAAGTCACGTAAATGAATTCCTTGCTATCGAAAATGATGGAAAAGTAAAATCAAATGCCAGAATCAATGAAGCTATTACAGGCGGTCAGGTTGCTCTATCAGGTGCCTTCAGTGCTGAAGAAGCAAATAATATCAAAAAAGTTTTGAGTTCAGGAAATATGAGCGCCCCTCTTGAAGTTGAAAGCCAGCAGATTATCGGTGCATCTCTTGGTGCACAGGCTATCAAGCAGGGAGTTTTGGCTATTGTTCTTGGTCTTGGACTTATTCTTCTCTTTATGCTCGTATTCTATAAGGCTTCTGGTATTAATGCAGTTGTGGCTCAGATTTTGAACCTTTATATTATGTTCTCAGTTCTTTCTGCTTTTAATCTTACTCTTACTCTTTCTTCAATTGCCGGTATGATTCTTACAATCGGTATGGCAGTTGATGCAAACGTAATTATTTTTGAACGCATTAAGGAAGAACTTCGTGCCGGAAAGAGTCGTAAAGCCGCAATTTCAGCAGGTTTTGATAATGCTCTTTGGGCTATTTTAGACTCGAATATTACAACATTTATTGCAGCAATCTTCCTTTCTCTGCTTGGAACTGGTTCTATTCAGGGATTTGCAGTTTCACTGGCAATCGGTGTTGTTTCTTCAGTATTCACAGCACTCTTTGTATCTCGTCTTATTTTTGACTTCGGTACTGATGTTATGAAGTCCAAGAAAGTAAGCATTGGTTGGGGGATTAAACAATGAAAAAATCAGTAAATTTCTCTAAAGGTTTTATTCCTTCTGTTATTATCAGCCTTTTGATTATTGCTTTTGGTGTAGTAGGATTCTTTGTAAAAGGGATTAATTTGGGGTTGGATTTTAAACCTGGTCTTGTTGAAGAAGTAAAAATTGCGTCACCTGCAGCTTCGCTTTCATATAAAGGAACAGCCAAAACATCTGTAACAATTTCACCTGCAAGCATGGAAATTGTTGTTTCTGGTACAGGGGCTGAAAATGCTACTCATGCTTTCAGTTTCAATAATTATCAGACAATTGGTGAATTGGCTCAGGCTGTAAATGGAGTTGAAGATGTTACAATGAAAGTACTCAATTCTTCAGCTTCTACTTACAATTCTTTTTTGAACTCAGCTGCTTCAAATATTCTTTCTGAAACACCGATCCTTCTTTATCCTGCTAATGTTTCGGAAGCGTCTATCGATGATATTCGTACATGTCTTTCTGCTTTGAGTGGGGTAGACGTAAAACAGCTTGGCGATGAAGCAAATGTTAGTTTCCAGATTCGCATGGGAGCTAATGAAGGTTCTGCTACTCAGTCAGAACTTCAGTCTGATGTTGATAATGCTCTTTTCAATAAGTTTGGAAAAGAAAAGGTTGCTGTTGTTAAGACAGATTTTATTGGTTCCGGTTTTTCTAAATCGCTTGCCTTAAAATCAATTCTTGTTCTTTGTCTTACAATTGTTCTTATCTGGGTTTATGCTGCAGTTCGTTTCCATTGGGATTTTGCTCTTGGTTCTGTAATTGCTCTTATCCATGATGCATTAATTATGATGACTTTTATTATCTGGACACAGATGGAATTCTCTACAACAGTACTTGCTGCAGTTCTAACTATTGTTGGTTATTCTATTAATGCTACTGTAGTTATTCTGGACCGTGTACGTTTCAATATGAAGATGATGGATAATGTAACTTCATTCAAAGATATTTTGAATAAATCTTTGTCTGATACAATGCTTCGTTCTATACTTACTACATTAACAACTCTCTTTGCTGTTGTTTCTCTTTATGTTTTCACAACAGGAAGCATTAAAGATTTCTCTCTTGCATTGATTGTTGGTCTTTTAAGCGGTATGTATTCTTCAATCTTTATTTCAAGTGCATTTATCAGTGCCTGTCGTAAGAAATGGAAGCCTGAATATGGTGTTCATCATTCACTAAAAAGTGCAGCCAAAGACGCTGAATAATTATTTGATGTTTTGAAATTCAGCCACAAAATTTGCTTTATACAAAGTGAGTTTTGTGGCTTATTTTTTTTAACGGGTTTATGGTATAATCCAGTTTATGGAAGTTATTAAGGCTGACATTTTAGGTTATTGTTTTGGAGTACGTAAAGCCGTTGAAAAGGCGGAAGAAGCTCTTCTTTCCAATAAAACTGTATATTCTTTGGGACCTTTAATTCATAATAATACTACACTTGAACGTCTTGAAAAGATGGGGCTAAAAACTTCCTTTAATCTTGAAGATATACCAGATTTTTCTGAAGTAATAATTCGGGCTCACGGAGTTCCGCCACAAGTGATAAAAACTCTTAGGAATAAAGAGTGTGTTATTATCGATGCTACATGTCCCAGAGTAAAGGCTAGTCAAAAAATTGCAGAAAAAAATAAGGATAATTTAATAGTTTTTACAGGAGATGCTGAACATGGTGAAGTAAAAGGAATAAGCGGTTATGCAGGAACTAATTTTCATCTTATTCAGAAAGAAGTTGACGTAGATACTATCCCTTCTAATAATAAAAAGACAGTACTTTTTAGTCAGACTACTTTTAGCATTAAAGAATTTGAAAAAATAAAGAACAGACTTTCTAAGATATGTTTAAATCTTGAAGTAATAAATACTATATGTCCTGCAACAAAAGAAAGACAGGATGCTCTTTTAGCTTTATGCTCCCGTGTTGATGGAGTTATTGTTATAGGGGGAAAACAGTCTGCAAATACGGTCAGATTGTTTCAAACTGCTAAGGCTCATTGTTCTTTAGCAGTGCATATTGAAAATTCTTCAGAAATCCCAGAAAGTTTTTATTCTTTAAATAAAATTGGAATTACAGCAGGTGCTTCGACACCTGACGAAATTATTAATGAAGTATGTGAGGTGTTGAATGTACGAAGTTCGAGTTGAGTGCAATTTTGCAGCTGCTCATTTTTTAAGAGATTATAACGGGAAATGTGAAAATCTTCATGGACATAATTATAAAGTTTTTGCACA
The DNA here is from genome assembly GCA_021442965.1 of Treponema sp. The sequence goes on along the minus strand of JABUUX010000069.1, from coordinate 5,239 downwards.
TGTATGTGGTACACATTTGAATGAAGGCGGAATGCTTCTGGATTTTTCTCTTTTAAAGAAATCTCTCAGGGATGTCTGTAAAGAAATGGATCACACAAATCTAAATGATAATCCTTGTTTTAATCAGAATCCAAGTGCTGAAAGAATAGCAGAGTATATTTATAACCGTCTGCTTGAAAAACTTAAGGCTAACCATGATTTGGATTTATCCGTAAACTCTCCTGATTCTGTAAGACTTTTTGCAGTTGATGTATTTGAAACTGAAACAAGCCGTGCCCGTTTTTCAGTTCCGCAGATTGGATAAAATCTATATTGTTTTCCCTTTTGAAAATAACTATATTTAACTTAAGATATTGAATGAATGGTGGTAAAATATGTCAGAAAATTGTAATCATAATTGTTCCAGCTGTGGAAAAACATGTGAAAGCCGGGATCTTCATGCACATCTTCGAGAAGGTTCAAGTGTAAAAAAAGTTATAGGGATTGTTTCCGGTAAAGGTGGTGTTGGAAAATCTTTGGTTACAAGTCTTATGGCTTGCAAAATGAATAAAGCGGGTTTTAGAACTGCAATACTTGATGCAGATATTACAGGACCTTCTATACCAGAAAGTTTTGGAGTGGGCGATAAACGTGCTATGGCAAAAGAAAATGAAGATGCACTTCTTCCGGTTATTACTGATTCCGGAATACAGCTTATGAGTATGAATTTTCTTCTTCAGAATGAAAATGATCCTGTAGTATGGCGAGGTCCGGTTATTGGTGGTGCTGTAAAACAGTTCTGGACGGATGTTGCATGGGATAATGTAGATTTTATGTTTGTTGATATGCCTCCTGGAACAGGGGATGTTCCGCTTACAGTTTTTCAGAGCCTTCCTGTAGATGGTATTCTTGTTGTTTCAAGTCCGCAGCAGCTTGTACGTGTAATAGTTGAAAAAGCAGTAAAAATGGCTGGAATGATGAATATTCCGATTATTGGTCTGGTTGAGAATATGTCTTATGTTAAATGTCCTGACTGCGGTAAAGAAATTACTGTGTTTGGAAAAAGTAACATTGAAGCAATTGGAAAAGAGTATAATATACCTGTTCTTGCCCGAATTCCAATGGAAGAATCAACATCACAGGCTGTGGATGCCGGTGATATAGAAAGCGTTGAATGCCCGTATCTTGATGAGGCGGCAGAAAAGGTTAAAGCACTTTTAATATAAGTGGAAAAATATGTACGGATTTATAAGAACTGCCTGCTGCAGTCCTAATGTGACTGTTGCAAATTCCCACAGGAATGGGGAAGAAATAGTAAAAAAAATAATGGAAGCCTCAAAAAATGGAGCTTATATAATTGTCTGTCCTGAACTTTGTATTACAGGTTACACATCTGGGGATTTATTTTTTCAGAAATCTCTTCAGATAAGTGCCGTAGAAGTTCTTTCTTATATTGCAAAAAACACTAAAGGTTCAGACGCTTTGATTTTTGTAGGTCTTCCGGTTTTGCAGAATGACGGTATTTACAACTGTGCTGCAGTTCTTTATCACGGTAAAGTTCTGGCTCTTGTTCCAAAATCTTATATTCCGAATTATTCAGAGTTTTATGAGCGCCGTCAGTTTACTCCTTTTAGAGGGGATACAAGATTCGTGGATTTATCATCTGAGCTGACTGATATTCCAATGGGAACAAATATTCTTTTTCAGGATGAAAAAAATCCTGAAATTTCAGTTGCCTGTGAAATTTGTGAAGATTTATGGGTTCCGCTTCCACCAAGTGTAAAACATACTCTTAGCGGAGCTACTATTATTGCAAATCTTTCTGCAGGTAATGAAATAATAGGAAAAAGCGATTATAGAAAAAATCTGGTTATGTCACGGTCTGCTTCCAGTATTTGCGCATATCTTTATGCTAATGCAGGAAAAGGTGAATCTACACAAGATATGGTTTTTTCAGGACATAATCTTATCTGTGAAAATGGGATTTGTCTTTCAGAATCGGCATTATTTTCTAACCAAATTATATATGCGGATATTGATGTAGAACGCTTGTGTCAGGAACGACGTCATACAACTACTTTTAGTGATTGTGCTTGCCAAGTGGATTCAGGGGAATATCTTGTAGTTAAGATTGATTTACTTTCAAAACAAAATATAAATGATTTTGAAAAAAACTTTTCACGTTATGTAGATTCTCATCCTTTTGTCCCAGAAAATAAACTTAAGCGTACAGAACGCTGTAAAGCTGTAATTAATCTTCAGGCAGAAGCTTTAGCTAAACGTCTTAAACATATAAATTGTCGGTCTGCTGTAATTGGACTTTCTGGGGGCCTTGATTCTACACTTGCATTATTGGTTACGGCACGGGCATTTGATTTAACAGGTATTCCAAGAAATCTTATCAGTGCAGTTACCATGCCTTGTTTTGGAACAACGGACAGAACTTATAATAATGCATGTGCTTTGGCAAAAGTTGTAGGAGCGGATCTTTTAGAAATAAAAATTTCTGAGTCGGTGCGTCTTCATATGAAAGATATCGGGCAGGATGAAAATGTTCATGATGTAACTTATGAAAACTGTCAGGCTCGTGAAAGAACTCAGGTTCTTATGGATATTGCAAATAAAACTAACGGAATAGTAATAGGAACTGGAGATTTATCGGAACTGGCACTTGGCTGGTGTACTTATAACGGCGACCATATGAGTATGTACGGTGTTAATTCTTCCATTCCCAAGACATTGGTTCGTTATCTTGTTGAATGGTTCTGTGAAGACTCTCAGAATGTGGAATATTCTGCTGTTCTTCGAGATATTCTGGATACTCCGGTTAGTCCTGAACTTCTGCCTCCTCAAGATGGTAAAATTACCCAAAAAACAGAAGATTTGGTTGGCCCTTATGAGCTTCATGATTTTTATCTTTACTATCATCTTAGGTTTGGGTTCAGTGCACAGAAAATTTTCTTCCTTTCAGAGAAAGCTGGATTTACTTATGATGCAGAAACCAGAAAAAAATGGCTTATAAAGTTTTATAAAAGATTTTTCAGCCAGCAGTTCAAGCGTTCCTGTATGCCTGATGGTGCAAAAGTTGGATCTGTAAATCTTTCTCCTAGGGGTGACTGGAGAATGCCAAGTGATGCTGACGGAATAGACTGGATTTCCGATATTAATAATTTCTGATTTTTTTTATTGACTATTTCACATATATACTCTATTTTTTCACTTATAAAATAAAAAAAATGAAGGTTGCATTGTGACCTTCTTTTTTTTTACTGTGCCGTATATGACACTGTTTATTTTTTTACATATGGGGTTACTTGCATGAAAGGATGTCAGGTTACCATTGATCACGTTTCAAAGCGTTTTGGTGATTTCATTGCTTTGGACGATATCAATTTTTCTATCAAACCGGGCGAGTTTTTTTCTCTCCTTGGTCCTTCTGGGTGCGGCAAAACAACTTTGCTCCGCATTATCGCTGGTTTTGAGTTTCCTGATGACGGGGTAGTCCTTTTTGATGAAAAAAACGTAACTCCTTTTCCGCCAAACAAAAGAGAATCAAATACTGTTTTTCAAACTTATGCTCTTTTTCCTCATTTGACGGTTTATGAAAATGTTGCATTTCCGCTTCGTTTAAAAAAGCTTTCCAAAGATGAAATTGATAAAAAGGTTAGAGAATATGTTCATCTGGTCCAGTTGGATGAACATATAAATAAAAAACCTAATCAGCTTTCTGGAGGTCAGAAACAGAGAGTTGCCATTGCCAGAGCCCTAATTAACGAACCTTCTGTTCTTTTGCTTGATGAACCTCTTTCGGCCCTTGATGCAAAACTTCGCTCAAATCTTCTTATTGATCTTGATAATTTGCATGACAAAATCGGTATTACATTTATTTATGTTACACATGATCAGAGTGAGGCTTTGGCTGTTTCTGATCGAATTGCAGTCATGAATAAAGGTCATGTTCTCCAGATAGGTACTCCATTTGAAATTTATGAAAGCCCGGCAACCCAGTTTGTGGCTGAATTTATTGGGGAAACAAATCTCTTTGAAGCAACAGTTGCAGAATGTGTACCTTGTAAGGATGCTAAAGGTCAGGATGAATATATGGTTACTTGTTCAGTTCCTGCTTTGGGAAAACAGGCACCACTTCCTACTGATTCTGCTGAACTTGCAGCTGGCGATAAATACATGATGGTTACAGACTATGAACTTACAAAGCCTGGTCAGAAAGTTGCATTCACAATTCGTCCAGAAAAAATACGCATTACTACTGAAGTTCCGGATGTTCATGGGCGCAAAGATATTAACGTATTTAAAGGTTTTGTTCAGGAGCCTGTTTATACTGGCTTTCAAACTAAATTTTATGTAAAGCTTGAAAATGGAGCTATGCTTAAAGTTTTCCAACAGCATAAGAATTTTATGGATGACGGTCCTGATATTGAATGGAAGGATGAAGTTTACGTTTCATGGGCTGCAGAAGACGGTTATATTGTAGAGGATATTGAAAAGTAATGAATTCAGAAAAAAAACAAAAGAAGTCTTCAAAATATAAAAAATCTAATCCTGGTCCTGTTTACGGCTGGCCAATGGGTGTTTGGTTTGGTGTATTTTTTGTTATTCCTCTAGCAATAATTGTGGCATATTCCTTTATGACCCGTGATTTTTTAGGTGGAGTTGTTGCAAAGTTTACATTGAAGGCATATAAGCAGATGTTCAGTTCTGCTTATGTCATGATTTTTTTACGAACACTTTGGATTACTTTTGCATCAACTTTTATCACTATTATGATTGCGCTTCCTTGTGGTTATGCCATGGCAAAAAGCCGTCATCAAACTTTACTTTTAATTCTGGTTATTATTCCATTTTTAACAAATTCTCTTATAAGAATTTTTGCATGGATGACTATTTTGGGGGATAACGGATTATTAAATAATATTTTCCGTTTTTTCTTCAATCTATTTCATGGTTTTTCTGAGGATGCTGTTTATACAACTCATAAGTTTATGTTTACTCAAGGTGCAATTATTCTTGTAAGTGTGTATATGTACCTTCCGTATGCTATTCTTCCGATTTTTACAGCGGTGGATCGTTTTGATTTTTCTCTGTTAGAAGCTGCCCGTGATTTAGGTTCTACTAAAATGCAGTCTATGATAAAAGTTCTTATTCCGGGAATAAAGAGTGGAATTATAAGTGCATTGATTTTTACTTTTATTCCGATTTTTGGAAATTATACTGTTCCTCAAATGGTTGGCGGAAAAGATTC
>JABUUX010000361.1 GCA_021442965.1 Treponema sp. | reverse complement strand
TGGGAAAGAGTTTCTTTTTCTTCGTCAATTGCGACCAGAATATCAAATTCTTTTTTTGATAACATTTTGAACCATCCTTAATAAAAATAAGTTAAAGATGTTCAAAATTGTAATAAAAAAGATAAAATTGAACAAGAGGTAGGGTGGAAAATTAAAACCGATATTTTCCTCCAAATTGAATATTTACATTGATTCTGTGGTAAGAGCTTTTATCTTCATTTGATAAATTGAGTGGATTCATATCATCCGTAACTATACAACCATATGAAAGTGTAAAACAATTTGCAATAAAATAATCTCCTGTTACACCTAACGAAAGAGTTGTTCTTATATTTCCTTCAGCAGAAATATTACCCGAATTATGTGGATATTTTTTTGAATCAACAAACATAGAATAATCTAAATCTGGATTTGTTCTTTGAAAAAATATATTGTTTGTTCCTTTTGGATAGTAAAGTTTAATTCCAAAATATTGACTGTTTCCCCCTGTGCCTAGTCCTGCTGCTAACCATTGCCCTCTGTTTGTATATCCTTGTGTTACTAAATGGTGGGCATAGAAAGTACTTGCCCAACTGATAAGTCTGTCATAATCTTGAGAACATTCTAAGTGAGTCCATTCAATTAAAAATTCCCCTTTAAGATTATCTTTGAAATTAATAGCCTTTTTTATTCCCCCCGTCCATGCTTGTGTGTGAAATGGATATCGTATAACAAACTCTAAGTTAGGGCTAAAATCATTTCTTGCCCATTCTAAATAGAGTTCAATACCAGCTTTAGGAATTAAATAGTCAAATGTAAGAGAAAAACGCTGGTCACTTTCATCTGTACCTGCTGTATCATTCATAAATGGCCAGTAAATTTCAAAAAGAGAATATGGACTTATATTATTCCATTTGCTAATCATTGTTCTATTAATTCCAATACATAATCCTGAAAGGTATGGTGGTTCCCAAGCAATTGAAAGTCCGGAAATAAGTACGTTATTATTTGTGTCGTCATTGTCAAAATAATCACTTTCAGTAAGTTTGCCCCACCAGGCTCTTGCTTCGAGATTACCTAAATACCAGTGAGTTCTAGGAAAATATAATGATTGTTTTCTTATTCCAATATCAATTTTTGGATAAGGTGAGGCATTATTTGAATGAATAAGTGGATTAATTTCTGCAGGTCCAGTCCATATTGATTGAGTTCCAAATCCTAAAGTAAATGATTTCCATGTCCATCGTATTTCAGAATCACCAAATGAAAATGTCCAAAATGGTAAGTTTCCAAATCTTTGAGGTGCATCAATGCAAGCTAGTCCATAATATCCATAGTCTTCAGCCTTTGATTTAAAATTTTCACCTGTATAGGAGCTCTTAATGTATTCAAACTCCGCATTCTGGCTGAAACACAACTCCGGTAAAAATGTCAGTTCAAATCCGTAACCTTCCAGCCTTACTCCTCCAGAAAGTTTTGCGTTATAACCGCGTCCCTGCCACAAAGCTCCGTCATTCTGTCCGTAAGGAGATGTAGTATTTACCGAATTAAAGAGTTCAGGTCCATAAACTTTTAGCCGTAATCCCTGGTAAATTCCATTCATAAATACATTTTGAACAGGATTTTCTATTTTCCATAAGTTAAAGTTAGATTCAAGTTTTTTATCTTTCCAAATGTTCAGATTTGCATTTTCAGTGTCTTCTTCAGAAAGTGTCCATGCAGAATCACTTAGTGTTCTGTAATTTAAATATGGGCGTGAAACTAAACCTGTAATGCTAAGGTAATCGAAGTATTCTTCTTCAACAGATTTTAACTGTGTTTGTGCAAATGATGAAAAACCGGCAAAAATAACAAATAAAGTAAAAATTATTCTCTTAATTAAACTCATGATGTAATTATAACAAAATATCGTTTTTTATACACTATAACTTGTACCCAAAGAATTATTGTAGTAGAATTAAAGAACTATGGTTTACAGTCTTTTGATAGCCTTCGGTGTAAGTGCTCTCCTTATGCCGCTTATTATATATCTTTGTAATAAATTCAGTATTTATGACTATGCTGATGAAAGAAAAATTCACACAGGAAATGTCCCTAGACTTGGTTCTATTGGTTTTGTTACAGCCTTTATATTGGCAACTCTTTTTTATACTCTATTTACTGACTGTGTTTCTCTAAAAGAAATTCTTCCAGTTCTTGTTTCCGGGGTTTTGATTTTTGCTTTTGGTATTTTTGATGATTTTAAGAATTTGAGGGGCATTTTTAAACTTGCAGTTCAGGTTATTGTTGCTCTTATAATGGTTTTTAACGGTTATTCTTTCCGAAATATTATGGGTATTGAGCTCAAATGGGCAGGATATGTTATTTCTTTTGCCTGGATTATTGGGGTTATCAATGCTTTTAACCTTATAGACGGTTTTGACGGTTTATGTGGAGGGCTTTCTTTTATTGCCGCTCTTGCTATGGCTTTTATTACAAAAAAATCATCTTCTTTTACTTTTGTTCTTTTCTTAAATCTTGCAGCATGTCTTTTAGGTTTCTGGATTTTTAATAAGCCTAAAGCCAAAATTTTTATGGGGGACGGCGGTTCTCAGTTTATTGGTTTTATATTTGCTTCTATACCTTTGGCTCAAATGGAAAGTCCTTTTGAAGAAACTAAATTATTTGGAATGATTATTATCTGTTCTATTCCTTTATTTGATGTTATTGCAGCAATGTGGCGGCGCATAAGAGAAAGAAGATCGTTCTTTTCTCCTGATAAGGCTCATCTTCATCATAAGCTAATGAATCTGGGGTACAAACCTTGGGGCATTTTGGGTTTATTGTATTTTATTCAGCTTCTTTTATGCGGTTCAGTTGTTCTTGCTGTTTATATGGACAAAATGGTTGCAATGATTATTTACGGACTTTCTTTCCTTTTTGTACTGGCATTTTTCAGCGTAATCCATTATGCAAATCGTGCTGTTTTGAATGCAAAAGGGGAGTATGTTAGCTGGCAGGAAAGTCATCATAAAGATGAAGTTGAAAATAATAACGATACAAAAAAAAATAAATAATATTATATAAAAATTTCTTTTAAGGATTATTTTATGGAAACAGAAAATACAATTGAACAAAAAGATGATGAAATTTCTCTTATAGATTTACTGGCAGTTCTTATTCGTCACAGAAAATTGATTATCATTACAACTCTTCTTGCCTTTGTTTTAAGTGCAGTTATATTTTTTGCTTTACCAAAATTAAATGAAAAAATATTTAAGAAAGATTCAGAAAGAAAAGTTCTTGTAATTTATAATGTTCGCGTAGAAAAAATGGCACCTGAGTTAACTCATTTTTTGAACATTAACTTGGGAGACATTGTAGAAAAAGAATTAAAAGATTATGTTAATTTTTCAAATGTTCAAAGAGAATATAATATTTTTACAGAGGATAATTTAACTAATCGTGAATATAACACTGTTATTAAAGATTTACTTGATAAGAAAAAATTTAACATTGATGTAAATTATGGAGGTCAGGTAATTACTATCTCTTCGGAAGTTCTTGAAAACAGAATTGAAGATTATAAGAATTTTATTTCTGCCTATGTAAATTATTGTTCAACTATTATAGATGGTGTTATTTCAGAAAGTATTGATTCTGCAAAGTACAACTTGGACGAACTTATTGAAAGAGCTGAAAAAAACGAAAACCAGGGAAGCGACTTGTCAAGTCTTCTTTCAATTCGTCTGGCTATTAAGAACTACAACGATACTCATAAACAGATTGTTTCTTTGGATGGTGAGCCATTTGAGGTAAACATCGCTTTAGGAAGACTTAAAAAAGTAATTATTTTTACTTTTGCAGGTTTCTTTGTTTCAATTTTTGCAGCTTTTGTTATTAATGCTGTAAGTAATATTAAAAAAGACCCGGAAGCCAGCAAAATTATATCTGACGCCTGGAAAAACGGTAAGTAAATTATGGCTTTTTTACTGGCTTTTAAAAATATTGTCAGCAGAAAAAGTTCTTACGCAATTATTTTATTCATAGCTTTTTCTATATCTCTTTTAGTTGTTTCAAATGCTTTTTTTGACGGCACTGGTAAAGGTATAGAAAAAACTTTTGTTTCAAGTTTTACAGGTGACGTTGTAATCCGTCCAAAAGTTAATTTTCCATTAAGCCTGTTAGGGGACGAGACTCCTGCTACGGGGGCTTTCAGTGAGATTCCTCAGCTTATTCCTTATACAAAAATTTTTTCCACTGTAGAGTCATTTAAGAATTCTGGAATTGAATGTGTTGTTCCCCAGCTTTCGGGTCAGACGGTAATTAATACAGGAAGCACACATACTCCTTGTGTTGTATTTGGTGTTGAAGCTGAAGACTATTTAAGAGTAATGGATGGGATAAATTTAAAAGAAGGAACATCATACTCAAGTTTTGAAAAAGGCATTCTTATGTCTTCCAAAATGATTTCAAAAATTTCAGAATCTTCCGGATATGAATACAAAGTAGGAGATACTGTTCAGCTTTTATGCGGAAATGGAATAAGTTATTCTTTACGTGCTGTAACTCTTACAGGTATTTATGAGTATTCTGTTCCAAATGAAGTATTAGACCGTATATGTCTTATAAGTCCTCAAGTTCTTAGAGAATTAAAAGGAATTTCTGCAACATCAGAAGATAATACTTTAATTTCTGAAAATCAGAATGATTTGATTTCAGATTTTGGTGGTGATGTTTTTAATTTAGATGATCTTTTTGGTGAATTTACTGATGAAGAAAATGTTGTAGAAACTGAATATGAAATTACTGAAAATACTCCTACTCTAACACAAGAAATAGATTCTGTTACCAGCTGGAATTATCTTGTGTGCAAATTAAAGCCCGGTGTTTCTGCAAAACGTGTTTCAAAAAAGTTAAATAAAGAATTTAAAAAGAACGGGTATGAAGTTCAGGCTGTTACCTGGAGAAGTGCTGCAGGTTTAAGTGCTATGTATCTTTATTGGATTCATAATATTTTTACAGCTGGAATTCTTGTTCTTTTAGCTGTTGGATTTATTATTGTAAACAATACTCTTACGGTATCTGCTTTAGACCGTATTCACGAGACCGGAACTTTACGGGCGGTGGGAGCAGAAAAAAAGTTTATTCGGCTTCAGTTTGCATCCGAAACTTTTATGCTTACAATAACTGCGGGAATTATCGGATTTCTTATTGGACTTTTATGGAACTGGATTTTGAATAAACTTCATATTACTTTTTCAAATACATATTTAATTCAGCTTTTTGGCGGCAGCGTTCTTCAGACAGAAATTACTTTTAGTAATTTTATAAAATGTATGGCACTTTCTGTTGCCCTTGGATTTATAGGATGGATATATCCTGTAAAAGTTTCTATGGAAGTAAGTCCTGTTCAGGCAATGCAAAGGAGCATATAATGTTTTATTTTCGTTATGCCCTTAAATCTGTTTTTCAACGTCGTAAACAGTACACTTCTTTATTTGCTGTTTGTTCTGTAAGTGTTTGTATTATTCTTTGTCTGATTGGTATTTGTGATGGAATGCTTAAGTCTCTGAATAATAAAGCTGTTCAGTATTATGGCGGAGAGCTTCAGTTTATTAGTGGTGATAAGTTTCAGCTTGATTCTCCTGATGAAAAAATTCAGATTATAACTAAACATTTGAATGAAATGGGCATAAAAAACTACTGTAGTAAAAGATTTGATTATGACGGTGTAAATACTCAATTTTATTATGAAGGTGCTGAAACTTTTTGTCGCATTTTAAAAGGAATTGATTTTAAACAAGAATCTGAACTTTTAAAAAATTTTACACTTGTTTCTGGTGGAGTTGAAAATGCCGGTACCGGAAATATTCTTATTAGTCAGCCTGTAGCCGAAAAATTAGGTTGCAAAGCCGGAGATAATATTACCGTAATGATGAATACAATTTACGGTTATACAAATACTATGCAGATGACAGTTGCTGCAGTTTTTCAGGATTCCAGTCTTTTTGGAATGTATACGTCATATATTTCTTTGGATTCACTAAGAGAGATAACAGGATATCCTTCTAATTATGTAAACCGCATTGGAATATACACTCCTGGCATCACACTTTCTAAAAAACAGGTTTCATTGCTTCAGGAAAAACTATCAAATGATTTTTTTATGGCGCCAATTCCTGAACGTAAAGATGTATTTATAAATGAGTCATGGACTAAATATGATAAACCTGTTTATGCACTCATAACTCTTGATGCAAACAGACCTGAAGTAGTTATGATGCAGAGTGCATTACAGATTGTTGTTTATCTGATTATCATTCCTCTTATTCTTATTGTTGCTATTGGAATTGGCTGTACATATCGTGTTGTAATTCTAAAGCGCATAACAGAAACCAGTACTTTCAGAGCCTTAGGCTTGAACAGGCTTGGAGTTTCAAAGCTTTTTTTTACAGAAGTTCTGCTAATTTTGATTCTTGGCTTTTTAATAGGCACTTCGTTATCGTTTGTACTTGGCTCAATTGCCGGAGTTTTTAATTTTTCATTTATTCCCGCTTTTGACTTGTTCCTGACTGGTGGAAAAATTGTATCCTGTTATTCTGCTTTTAAAATTTTGCTTGTGTTATTAATTATATCTGTAACTACTTTATTTTCTGTATTTTTAACTTTAAGAAAGATAACAAAAATCAGTCCTGCCACAGCTTTTATGGCAACTACTTGATTTTATCTTTTTATTGTTGACTTTTTATGGGAGTATATATGAAAAAAAATATTGTGATTGCATTTTTTGCCTTATTCGGTTTTTATCTTTTTGCTCAAAACCTTTCCGAAAGTGAAGCTTTTTCCCTTTTACAAAAAACTGATTCAACTACAAATTTTTCCGGTACTGATTTTAATGCCTATTATTCTTTAGTACAGGAAAAACCCGGGCAGGGTACATCTCTTACAGAGGCTACAATGCATCGCCGGGATTCAAATGGTCGTTATACGATTCTTGTTTCTAAGCCTGCTTCAGACAAAGGAAAAGGTTATCTTCAGATTGACGGTACTATCTGGTTTTATGATCCTCATGACAATCAGTTTACTTTTACAAGCAGTCAGAATAAATTTCAGAACACAAATGCAAATAACGGAGATTTTGCTCCAATGAATTTTGCAAGAGACTATAAAATTGAAAGTGCTGTACGAGTAAAGCTTGGAACTTATAACTGTGTTTTGTTTCACTTAAAAGCTACGGCAAAAAAAGTTGATTATCCTGAAATAAAAATCTGGGTTACAGAAGAAGACGGTCTTATTAGAAAAAAAGAAGACTACAGTCTTTCAAGTCAACTTTTACGTACTACTGCAATTCCTTCATATCAAAAAACTTCATCTGGACGTTCTGTACCGTATAAAATGCTCATTGTTGATAATCTTCGAGGAAAGAAAATTGACGGCAAAATGCAGTTTGAAAAAACTCAGATTACAATTACGAATGTAAATTTTGAAAAACAGGATGATATCGTTTATACAAAAACTTATCTTGAAATGATGGGACACCAGTAATTTTTCTATGGTTGTTCAAAGTTCGGGGTTTATATATAATTTTTTTATGAAGAAGTTTTTCTTTGTTCTGGCTTTTTGTTTTACTTTTTTTTCTGTTTTTGCAGAGCCATTTGCAGATGTTTCTACTTTTGAAGATATAGATTCTTTGTTTGATGACGCCGCAGATCTTCCTGCATCTGAAGTTGTAAAGGAAGCTGATTCTGGAAATGAATCTGATAATTCTTCAGAAGAAGAGGTTTTAGAAGTTAAGCCTGTAGTTCTTACATACGGTATAAGGCTTAACGGAAATATTGATGCAGCTTTAGGGTATGGTGCTAAAATAATTCACTTAAATGACTCTGGTGAAACTCAGTTTGATCAGTCTGGTTATCTTTCTTTTGTAAATGATTTTTATATTTCTTCAAGACCGGTTCCTTCAATTTTCATTTATTCAGATATTAAAATATCACTTATCAAAATGAATCCAAGTTTAGATTTGATTCAGTTATATTTGGATTATAATCTTTGGAATAAAGTTTTTATTTCTGTTGGTAAAAAGGATATTGGATGGGGGCAGTGCCGGCTTTTTGACTCAAATACAGTTTTGGGTTCTGTTGGGTCTTCCACAATTCTTGGGTCGATAAATATTCCTTTAGGGACTGCAAATTTTACAGGTGTTGCCGCTTATGGCGGAAGTATTTATTTACCGGGGTCTACTAAAATTGATATTAATCAAGCAGCTTCGGCTTCTGTTTCTATTGCAGACATTCATTATGCCGCTCAGGCTGAATGGATTATGTTCAATACTCTTTTTGCTTTAAATGGACATTTGTACCATGAGTCAAAAACGCCATTCCCTGTTGTATTAGGAGTTGATATAAAAAAGACTTTCTTTGGTTTTGATTTTTACGTACACGCTGATACGGCTGTTAAATTTTCTAATTCTATGACTTATGAATCCTGGAAACATATCAATTCAATTGCAGGATTTTACAGAAAATGGGAAACTCCAAATCTTGGGTTTAATATAGAATGCCGTTACCGTTATGATATTGCAACAAATAAAAATAATCTTGAAATTGGGGAAGAATTCGGCTGGAATGGATTTTTTGGAAATAGAATTGCTTATGTTTTAGTTGGGTATCATAATGTGTTTGATGGAAGCGGTTATATAACTCCAGGCTTTGTATTAAAAAATGTTTTTCCTAATGCTCAGCTGGATACAGGTCTTACAATTAATTACACGCGGGAAAAAATTGATTTTACTCTTGGAACAAAACTTACTCTTTCTATAGGTTATTAAGGAATCAGATAATATGGAAATCGTAAAACTAAGCAATATTTACAAAAATTACATTATGGGCGATGTTATTGTAAACGCCTTAAAAGATGTTTCTTTTTCCATTGAAAAAGGAGAGTTTGCCGCTCTTTCAGGTCCGTCAGGTTCTGGAAAATCCACTCTCTTAAATTTAATAGGGCTCATAGATGTTCCTTCTAAAGGTCAGATTATTCTGAACGGAAAAAATATTTATGAAAAAATTACATTAAAAGACAATCTTACACTTTCTGGAAAACTGGATGCTTCTTTAACTGCTATAAGAAGGCGTGAATTAGGTTTTATTTTTCAGAATTTTAATCTTACTCCTGTTTTAAATGTAGAAGAAAATGTTTCTATTCCTTTGCGGCTTGGACCAAGCAGAGCTACTGAAGAAATGAATGTTTCTCAAAGAAAAGAATGGGTAAATTATCTAATAGATAAGGTAGGCCTTACTAAATGGAAGGGGCATAAACCTTCGGAACTGTCCGGAGGTCAACGTCAGAGAGTTGCTGTTGCCAGAGCTCTTGTTACAAAGGCTGATATTATTTTAGCGGATGAACCAACGGCAAATTTGGATCAAAAAAACGGTGAACAAATTCTTGAACTTATGAAAAGCTTAAATGAAGAATTAAAAACTACATTTATTTTTTCCACTCATGACCAGAAAATTGTAAGCATGTGTAATCATGTTGTAAAAATTATGGACGGAGAACTTGTATAATTTTTTATTAGGGTAAAATATGTTTAATTCAATACACGGTCAAATTACAGGCAAATTTCCCAAACAGATTTTTATAGAAGCTAATGGAATTGAATGGGATATATGTATTCCTGATTCAAACCTAGATATGCTTCCAAATGTTGGTAATGAAGCAAAAGTTTATACATGGCTGAATCATACTGATAAAGTAATGGATTTATATGGCTTTGCTTCGCAAGAAGAAAGAAGTGTTTTTTTTGATCTTTTAAAAGTTGACGGAGTTGGTCCTAAAGGTGCTGTAAAGATAATGAGTTCTGTAAGTTCCGGTCGGCTTAGTGATGTTTTGGAACGCGGAGACCTTGAAATGCTTGAAAAAATTCCTGGAGTTGGAAAAAAGACTGCAGGTAAAATGATGCTTGCTCTAAAAGGTAAACTTGCAATCAGTCAAACTGAAAATACTGTAGTAATTAAAAATGCTTCTCCGTATTCAGATTTAATAACATCACTTCAATCTATGGGGTATGATAAACGTCAACTGGAAAATGTTGTTGCAAGTCTTTGTGAAGAACTTAATAAAGACTCTGATTTTTCTTCAAAAAGTCAGAAAGAAAGAGAAGATATTTTATTCAGAAAAGTTCTAATGGAATTAGCCTGATAACAGGAAAATAATATGAGTGAAGAACTGAACATAGTAAGAGCGGAGTCAAGTGGATTTTCAGAAGATAATGATATTAATCTTCGTCCAAAGGGGCTTTCGGAATTTTTAGGACAAAAAGAAATTAAGGAAAATCTTTCTGTTTTTATTAAAGCTGCACGTGACAGAGAAGAGGCTTTGGATCACCTTCTTTTGATTGGTCCTCCGGGACTTGGAAAAACTACTCTTGCACAGATTACTGCAAATGAACTTGGAGTTGATTTTAAAGTTACTTCAGCTCCGGCTTTGGATAAGCCTAAAGACCTGGCTGGTATTCTTTCTACAATTACACCTCGTACAGTTTTTTTTATTGATGAAATTCACCGTCTAAAACCTGCCTTGGAAGAAATGCTTTATATTGCTATGGAAGATTATGAATTGGACTGGATTATAGGGCAGGGGGCAGCTGCCAGAACTGTAAGAATTCCAATTCCAAAATTTACGCTTGTTGGTGCAACAACAAAAGCGGGAAGTGTTTCATCTCCTTTGATTTCTCGTTTTGGAATTATTCCACGTTTTAATTTTTATACTCAGGAAGAACTTGCTGCTATTATTAAACGTAGTGCGGGTATTTTAAACATTCAAATAGATGAAGATGCTGCACTTCTTATGGCTCAATGTTCCCGTGGTACTCCTAGAGTTGCAAACAGGGTACTTCGTCGTATGCGCGATTTTACTGAAGTATCCGGAAGAAAAACAATTTCTTTGGAAATAACCCGTGCAGGTTTAAATAGACTTGGTATTGATGAACTGGGACTTGAAAAATACGACAGAGAAATTCTTCTTTCCATAATTAATAATTTTGGAGGGGGACCTGTTGGAGCTGAAACTCTTGCTATTTCTATTGGAGAAAGTCTTGATACTTTGGAAGATTATTATGAACCTTATCTAATTCAATGCGGTCTTATTCAAAGAACTCCCAGAGGAAGAATTGTAACTCCCAAAGCCTATGAACATTTAGGACTCCCATGCGGTGCGTCTTCTGTTTCTCAAAGCAGTCTTTTCTAATATTATGTTTAATAGTTTTCTTTAAATCGTCTATATTATAAAATGGCTTTATGTTAACTTCTGATTTTTATTTTGATCTTCCTGAAGAACTTATTGCACAGCATCCAAGCGGAATAAGAGGACAGGATAAACTTATGCTTCTTGGTCGGAATGACGGTTCTGTAAATCACTTTATGATGGATAATCTTCCTGATTTGATAGACGATGGTACATTGATGATTTTTAATAATTCCAGAGTTCGTCGTGCCCGCTGTTATGGAATAAAAGAAACTACAGGACGTGAAACTGAGTTTATGTTTTTAAATTCTATTGATAAGGATTGCTGCATTTGGAATACCATGGTAAAAAATGCAAAAAAACAAAAACCCGGGATGCGATATAAATTTCCTGACGGTTCAATAGGAACAATTGTTGAAATACCTGGTAATGCAGGCACAGAATTTAGAGCACTTAAGTTTGATTTTATAATTACAGAAGACTGGTTTGAAAAAAATGGTCATATTCCGCTTCCACCTTATATTCGCCGTCAGGATACGGAAGCTGATTCAGAGCGCTATCAGAATGTTTATGCAAATGAAACGGGTAGTGCAGCTTGTCCTACAGCGGGTCTTCATTTTACAGAAGAAATGCTTTCAAGGCTTTCTGCAAAAGGAATTGAACGTGATTTTGTTACTCTTCATGTAGGTCTTGGAACTTTTCTTCCGGTTCGTGAAGATAACATAGAAAATCATAAAATGCATGAAGAAGTTTATACAGTGCCTGTTTCTGTTGCAGAAAAGATTAATAATGCAAAGAAAGAGGGTAGAAAAATTCTTGCCGTTGGAACAACTTCTGTACGAACTCTTGAAAGTGCTTCAAATGAAGATGGAAGTGTAAATGCAGGCACTTCTTCAACTCATATTTTTATGTATCCCGGATATAAATTTAAAACAGTAGATCAGATGTTTACAAATTTTCATACTCCGGAAAGTACTTTGATTATGTTAGTTTCTGCATTTGCAGGGCGGGATAATATTTTAAATGCTTATAAAAAAGCAGTTGAAGAACGATACCGATTTTTTTCATACGGAGACTGTATGCTTATAAAGTAGATTTTTTTATGTTCGTTTTACAAGCATAAAAAGTTTTTCCCGTGAAAGTTCTGTATATATGGGACGTCCGTGTGGGCAGTGAGGATCTTCAAGTTTTAATGCTTCACGGGCAATTTCAGAAGCGGTAATTTCATCTAAAACATATCCATCCATTACGCTTGAACGGCAGGCTGTCATTGCTGCTATGCTTCTTATTATTTCATTCGGTTCCAGACGTTTTGAAAGTATGGCATCTCTAAGGTCTTTTTCAGTACCTTTCCATCTGTCCGGAGTTGTAGTTATTTCCCATGTATTTTTGCCTGATTTTTGAATATCAAATCCACACTCAGAAAGATTAAGTTTTATTGATTCCAAATAATTATTATCACCCTCAGATTCCGTTTCGAGTATATAAGGAATAATTAAAGAAATTTTATTAGGCTTTTCATTCATTATTTTATTAAAAATCATTCTTTCATGAGCTGCGTGCTGATCAATTATAAACAGAGAGCCGTTTTTTTCTGCAACAAGGAATGTACCCAATGTACAACCCAAAAACTTATAATCAGAGTTTTCATCTGAAACTGATTTATTTAAATCTAATGCTTCTTCTGAAAGTTTTTGTAACGCAGAGTTTTTTCTTTCGGAGTCAAAATTGTTTGATTGAATATTAGTAATTGATGAGTCTTTATTTCCAAAAGAAGGAACATTAATTTTGTTTTTAAATAAATCAAATCTGGAAATCCTTTGAGAACTTTGATTTTCAGATTTTGGTAATGAAACAGAATTTTCTTTTTGAGGGTCAGTTTTAATATCAGATATCCCTAAAGATGAAGAAACTTGATGGGATGGGATTTTATATGAAGTTCTAAAAAAATTATCTGTTTTATTTTCTTCAGAATCATTTGATTTTTTAGTGTTAGTAAAAAGATTATCAAAAAGCTCTTTTTGATCTGTCTTTTTTACTTGTTGTTCCCCAATAAAAGAATATGTATTTATATTTAAAGCTTTAGATGCCAGACCTTGGATTGTATAGTTTTTATAAAAGTTCCTTACTGTACTTGAAATACCGTGATGGATACTTGAAATATCACTAAACCGTGCTTCACGCTTTGCCGGATGTATATTAAAGTCTACATCATGAG
>JABUUX010000316.1 GCA_021442965.1 Treponema sp. | reverse complement strand
GTTGCAGTTACACCTGTTGGATTATTGATTGGCGTACCGCCCGGAGTTACTGTGATTACATCTCCGTCCTTTACGTTTTCATTTCCACCAATTGTAATTCCTTCCGGTGGGATTTCATAGCCAGGTTCTACTTCTACCTCTACCTGAAAATCTTTACCAGCCGGAACCAACAAGTCGCCGTTAGGTTCAGTTGCAGTAACAGAAGATGTTGGGTTATTGTTATCATCTGTTCCATCTACCGGAGTAACTGAAATACCTGAAGTTGGAACTGGAACAGTAACCAAAGTTACATCTACAGGAGTTTTTGGTGTACCTGTATCGTCCTTATCATAAACTGTTCCAGTTTCTGTTTCGTATCTGTAATCAGTTTCGGTTCTGCTGCCATTGTTCTGAATTATAATTTCGTAATCCCCGTCAGGAATGTTTCCAGTATAATTTCCTGTTGGAGTTAATGGATCGCCAGTCTTTTCAGCTTCCAGAACATATTCTTTAGCCGGTGTTGAAGAAGTATCTTTAAGAATGATTTTTGTATCTGTTCCATACCACGGTGTTGAAGGAGTTCCAGCCTTATTAATAGTAATGGAAACATCCTTTCTGTGATAAAAGGCTTTTGTAACTGTAACGGTTGACTTTGAAGTCATTCCACCAACAACCTGAATACTTTCTATGATTGTTGTTATGACACTTCCTTCTGAATCCAATAACCAGAAAAGAGCATACTGAATTTTACCTGAGTCCAAATTTGATGCAGTAAATATTGCTGTGTTTGTATTTTCATTTAGTGCCGAAGTAGTAAGTTCTGTAGAAGTTGTTTTATCAAAAGCAAGCGAAGTAATTGAAGATACAACTTTTCCATATACTTTTTTTGCAATATCATCCTTTGGATAATTTACTGTAATCTCAGCACTGCCTGTCAGGTTTTCTGAAGGATACATAATAAACTTAAGTGTTTCTGTATCATTTGATAAAGTATAGTCAGAAAGTTTTCCTTCCAGAACAACCTTACTTTCTGAGCCAATATTTTTGTAAGCCTTAAGAGTAAAAGAATATTTCCCTTTTTCAATTCTCTTTCCGGTAGAAATGCTTGTAAAATCCCCTTTTGAAATAATAGGAGATGCCGGCTCTGTTGCAGCTCCGTCTTTCTTTGCCCAAAGTTCATAAGTAAAACCTGTCCAGTCTGTACTTTGAGGCAGAGCTGTTCTGGAGGTAACGTTTTCTGCAGCATTTACAAGATTAAAAATGATTCTACATTCATTGCTGTTTTCAAAGGAAGAATTTTCTTTCAGAGGATCTACTGTCATATTACAGGCAGAAACAAGAGCGGCAAAAACAAATGCTTGCGAAAGTAATTTTAAAAATCTTTTCATAGTCGCATCCTCCTTTTTTATTTTGTAACCTGACACTGTACTGAATAACTTACAGAACCATTATTCATTAAAAGCTGAAGTGCATAGGTTCCGCTAGGTTTTGTAAAGTCCACAGTGAATTGATATGTTGTTGTATTTCCTATTGAGTTTTTAGTAATTGTCAAATCATTCAATACTTTGTTATCAAGTTCCACAAACGTAAAAGTCAAATCATTCAAAACGTGAGTAACTTTAATTGTAAGTTTGTTAGGAACAGAAATATCCTGACTCACAGTAATATCACTGTTTGTATAAATAGCTTCACCACTAACACTCGAAGAATCTTTTTCCGTCCACTGTGCAGTATAACTTGCATCCGTTGCCGGAAATGTAGAAGGCACTGTTGGATTCCATCCGCTAAAATCATGTAAATCATCATAAGAAGGATTTACAGGAAGTTTTCCGTAAGTAGATTCTTCAAATTTTCCCTGTACGGTTTTTGAAGTTTGTCCATCTGACCACTTACCGCCATTCCCTCCAAATGAAAGTGAAACTGTCTTTCTATTATATTTAAGCTCAATCACTGTGCTGCCATCAGGGTTTAATGCTCCTGTTTCTGTTATACTTTCTGCTGGTTCAAAACCAAGAATCGTCTTATAACTTACTGCTTCACCTTCAAGCACAGCATTTTTTACTTCATCTTCATTTCCACTTCTTACAGAATAAGTTTTTGGATTGCTGTTCAAATCTTCAAAAAGATATCTGAGTTTATAATCTGCTTTTACCTGCTTCCACTGGGCTGTATAAGTTGTGTTTTCTGCAGGAAAAATTGTTGGCATTGCGGGATTCCATTTATTTACTGAATCCCAAACAAAGTTTCCGCTTCCCACAGCTGTTGGAACATCTATAGCTGTTAAAGGAGATTCAAATTTTTTTGTAATTGATTTATCTGCCGTTGAGTTATCACTCCAAGATCCGTCAGTTGTATTTTGAAGTTTGAATGTAAGTGTTACATCGTTTCTTGAATATTTGAATTCAACTACAGTATTTCCGTCATCATTAAGAGGCCCTGTCTGCTTTTCTGTGTCTGTAGCAGTAAAGCCCTGAAACGTCCAAGTATTAGTAACAGTTACCCCTGTCTTATCTCCGGAACATGTAATAATTTGTGCTTCTGTTCGCTCTTCATAAATTGAAGAATCATTCAAACTTTCAAAAAGGAATTTTACTTTGTAATCACGGTAAGCATCTGACCACTGGGCTGTAAAAGTCATGTCTTTTGCAGGAACTGTTTTTATGCCGTCTTCTGCTCCCAAAATTTTTCCGTCATCATTTTTCCATTCTGTAAACCCAAATCTTGGTTTTATTGGAACGCCGGAAAACGGCGGATTCGGTATTTGAGCTCCGTATTTACAG
Source organism: Treponema sp. (assembly GCA_021442965.1). Next base: position 10,782 of record JABUUX010000316.1, on the reverse strand, counting down.
TCTGTTATTTTTTTATCTCCAGTTGATTCCGCATCTGAAGCATCCCAAAGCCCACCATCAAGCTTAAAGGTAAGAGTAACACGAACTCGTTTATAGTAGTCTTTTTTGATTATCTTTCCGCTTGAGTCATTTTCAGATTTTGTTTCACTAAATTCAAAGCCTTCGGCAGGAACTTCCAGAGCCTTTTCAAAATCGTCTGTTTCAATTTTTTCAAGCCAAATTTCTGTTACTGTCTCTGGAACAGAATCTGACCCTGGCCCCTCAGGCTGTTTTTTCCCTAAGTTCCTTAGGTCTTCAACCATATTAGAACACGAAAAGAATAAAAATGAAGAAACTAAAACAAAGGTCTTTAATCCCTTGTTTGTACAAATATTTCTCATGACACTACCCCCAAAAAAATAAAGAGTATGCTGGAAATATTATTAGAGATTTTAGAGTTTCTGTAAAGTTTTTTTTAATAAATTTTGAATTTTTAATGAAATTTTACAATATTTTAGACAATTCCTTCATCCAAAAGCATTTTCATTACACGAGTTTCACGCTCAATCATATGCTGAGCAATGGTGTCTTCTTTTGTTGGATGTTTATGATTTTCATTTACATCAATAACTTGTTCAGGCGTAACCCATTCCAGAACAAAATCTTCAACCTCTTCTAATTCATCCAGCCTTTGAGATTTTATTTCTTCCTGTACCTGACAAAAGTAATAATAATTATTCTGGATAAAGAGATCATCATGCAGACCCTTTTCTTTTCTGATTACCTGCCCGAATTCTCGAATTGTTTCTGGCTTTACCATAAGACCTGTTTCTTCTAAAACTTCACGGATAAGAGTCTGTTTATGAGTTTCTCCTATCTCAATTCCTCCACCAGGAAGTTTATAGTAATCAAATGCCAGACTGTGAGTCATAGCTATTTTCCCGTCACGAATAATTACTGCTCGTACAGAATCTCTATGTCCTACTGTTCCGCCTTCTTTGTAATTTTTAAAATCGAATTCAAAAAGTGTTCTCATAAAATCCTCCCCTTTTATGCTCAGCTAATTACTGCATCTTTCTATATCTTACACTATAAACTGAAAGTTGGAAAATTTTGAAAACATTTTTTGAATCTTCTGAGTTCACGCCGAACAATAAACTTTTACTCTTTTACGGTAATCATTTTTTTCAAATCAGAAATTTCTTCCGTTGTCATGCCGCCTTCAAGAAGATACTTTTCTGCATCTTTTGAATAATCTGCCAAAGCCAGAACAGAAATATCCTCTGTTCCATGAAGATAAGATGCAAAAGCATTAAAATACAAAGAAACTATTGCATTATATTTTTCAGCGTTATTTTCCTCGGAAATGCCGTAATAATTTTCATAAGTTTTCATATAATCTTTTTGCATCTGAATATATGTTGCACCTGCAAGCGCTTCCAAAATAAAGCACACAAATCCTGTGCGGTCCTTTCCTTCCAGACAATGAATATACACAGGACCTTCAGCGGTAATCATTTTTTTTAATCCCGCAGCCAATTTCTTTTTGTAAATTTCGGAACCATAACTAGAACTCATACCAAGAAGTGCTGCTTTTCCTTCATCATATAAACCCGCTGAGTAAACCGAACTGAAATCTGATTTATTCTGATAGTCCAAAAACTCTTTTTCTGAATCTGCAAGGTCCAGAATAAAATGAATTCCATTTTTCCTAAGCAGAGCATCTGCACTTTCTGCCCTGTTCTTCTGATTGTCTACAGGGGAAGCTCCTCGATACAAAAAGTTTTCTTTTAACTTTCCCCCGTTAAGTGCACGAAAGTTTACAAACTGAACATCATCCCTATATTCACTTTTATCATTTGAATAAGACTGACTCAAAGCTTCCTGTTCGTTCAAATATTTTCCCGCTTTATTCAGTGTTACAACAACAGTGTCATTTTCTGAAAGCCCTGCATCTGTCCATAACCCCTGATTGTTTCGCGTTACAGCAATATATTCGTATCCCGGGTACCCAACAATTAATGGCATAGCAGTACGAACATAATATCCGCTAAAAAAAGGAATATCTTCGTATGTTAGTCCATTACTAAAAACAACATTACAACTGTCTCCAAAGCTAAAGCCTTGTTCCATAAAATCTTCAATTGAGACTTTCAAATAAACCGCATCGTATTTAGTGTCCTGCTTAATGTCATATGTCGCTTTTAAATTATTTGTTGCACATGCGTTAAGTATCATTACAGAAAAAAATATAATTAGAATTTTATTTAGCGATTTTGTTTTCATAGTATATCTCCTTATTTATCAAAGTCTATTTATTGTAATTAACACTTCCATCAGAATTGAAAAAATCTTCAACACTTATTACAGGACTTCCTTCTTTTTTACGGGATAAAATATTTTTGTGAAGAATAATCAAATCTGAACGTTCCTGAACAAATACCGGATCATGATCCAAACATACAAAGCGACAAGGGATTTTTTCCAGTACTTCTATTTCTGCCTGCAAAAGCTGAACGTTGTATGTGTGATTTCCCTTGCGTTCCTTGCAGTATGTCCCATCTCCCATAAAAGCATAATCACCAGCCAAAAGACACAAACACCCCTTTGCATGACTTGAAGGCAAAGTGCATATTTTTACTTCCACAAAGTCAGTATCTTTTTCTATAACTGTTCCACGCCAAACATATTTTTTTGTATTCTTTGAAACATATAATTCATCGTATTTTATTTTTGACAGATTCAAAGTGTGATCCGGATGCCAGTGCGAAATAACAACTTTCTTTTTCCCTTCAATAGAATTAATTGCCTCTGCGGCATCTTTTGTAAGCCCTGTATCAAAAATCCATGTACAGTCCGAGCCCTTAATAAATACTACCTCCGAAGAAATTGGTTTTCGGGTAGAAGGCAGATATGAAATCTGCTCGTTAATTTTTATTATCTTGTTTTCCATACTTGATAAAGTTTATCCACAAAACAAATTTACCACAACAAGCATCGGGCTAAACCGAAATACACTAAAAGAGAAAGTGCGTCAGAAATTGTGGTGATTAAAGGACTTGCCATAACAGCCGGATCTGCATGAAGTTTTTTTGCAATGAGTGGAAGAGCAGCTCCTATTACCTTAGAAATAATAATTGTCAAAAATAAAGAAAGACAAACTGTTAAATCAACCAAAATAGTAATGTTTTCATTAGATAAAATAATCCGGTCTACTATCAGAATTTTTATAAAACATACAGCAGAAAGAATAAATCCACACAAAAGTGCTGTCAAAAACTCTTTAATAATCACGCGGAAAAAATCCTTAAACTGAATTTCTTCCAACGCCAGAGCCCGTATTATTGTTACTGAAGACTGCGACCCCGAATTTCCCCCTGTATCCATAAGCATGGGAATAAATGCTGTAAGTACAACCATCGATGAAATTGCACTTTCAAAGTGATTGATAATAATTCCTGTAAATGTGGCAGAAACCATAAGAAATAAAAGCCATCCAATTCTGTGGCGAAAACTTGTAAATGCTGATTCAGTTAAATATGTTTTTTTCATTTAGATACCTCTGTTATTCCAAACTTTATGCGGATTTCCCCCGCTGAAAATAATGTGGTTTTTTAGAGATACCCTGTAACAGAAATTAGAAGCGGAAACCAGACTTTGACAGTTTACTTCCAATTTCTATTTGTACAGGATACGTACTACTGGAACTACCGTCACTCATTGGTTTCCTCCTTATTTTGATTTTTTAGATAAGTTTTTAGAGCAGAACATTTTTGCTCAAAGTTTTTTGCATTATATGAATCATGATTTTTTTGGTCAATATAAACAAAAAAGAATAAATTGTTATTTCAACGCTTTTATTCGCTTTTAATAAAAAATTACATTATCAAAACCGGCGCTCATCATAACTGCTTTAATAACACGTTCTGTGTGCAGCCTTGTTTCTGCCATCAAACCTTCTTCCACTGCCTGCTGTTCAGCTGCTTTTCTGGATTCTTCCAGTTCATCAAAAATTTCCTGAGTAGAGATAGGAATAAAAATACTCTTCTGCTCATCAAATACATCTAAACTTGAAAATTCATTTCCTAAAATTTCCACTTCAGGCAGAATTACTTCCAGAACTTTTCCAGACACTTTAAATTCTATAAAATCTACACTCCTTATCCCGGCTCTTATAATTCCAGAATATCGGACGATTGAATAGCTTTTAGAAAATGCATTACCTTTTTTTATTGAAACAATATCAGAATATCTATACTTCATTGTTACCAGTTCGCTGCAATCTTCTAAAGACCTGGCAACCATAGCACTCTTCTTTTCAAGATTTATTTTTGACAGTTTTTTTGCTCCGTAATAACCAGCTCCCAAAAGAATAAGAAGAACAAATGCATATACAAAAAACTTTATTAATCGCCTTGAAGGTAACCTTTTTCCAGAATTCTTTTTTTCTTTAGGACTTTCTAACTTTTTATTTTCTTTATTCATTTTTCTTTCCACTTTTCTTAAAGCGTTTTACAAAGCTTCCAGAACTTCCAGTTTTCCAAAATCATCATTTTCTTCAAACTGATTTTCTTCAACTTTCTTTAAAACTACCACACTAATATCATCTTCCAGTTCATTCGGTCCAATAAAATCTTTAAAGTCTTCCATTACGGAATCAATAATTTCCTGTGCTGAACCTGATGCAGCATTAACGGCTTCTATAAGTCTGTCTTTTCCAAATGCTTCACCTTTAACATTTTCAGCTTCAGTAAGACCGTCTGTGTAAAGAACAAAAAAATCTCCTGTTTTTACAGCCTGTTTAATTGTCTGAAAATTTACATCCAAACCTTTTACTCCAAGCATACCATATTGCGGTTTATCTTTATTTGGAGTGAGTAAAACACAGGACTTCTTTTTTATGCTCTTAAAAATTGGATGCGGGCCTCCACAATTTACAAATTCCAATTTTCCTTCATCTTTTTTATCCATTCTAAAAAGACAGCCCGTAAGATAATTTTCTATTTCACCTTTTTCTCTAATTATTTCTGAATTAATTTTTAAAATTGCATCTGATAATTTCAAAGGAAGTGTTTCAATAAATTTTTTCATTATTGTATTTTTTGCAAGCATCGTTATTAGCCCTGAAGATATACCATGCCCGGAAACATCAAAAAGACCAAACCCTTTCAGCTTCCCTTCCTGAACATAAAAATCATACAAGTCCCCGGAAACACCAGAAAGCGGTTCAAAATTTACAGCAACATCCCACCCTTTAAAATTTAATTCCTGAGGATAAAAACTCTTCTGAACATTTACCGCCAGTTCCATATCTTTTTTTGCCTGAGTATTCTGCTTTTCCAGGATTGCATTTGCTTTTGTCAGTTCTTCTGTTCTTTCTTTTACTTCCTGTTCCAAATTGTTATTTAAATACTCATAGCTTTTTCTAATTACTGAATATCGCTTTGTAACAATAGCCATAAAACTAATAGACGTTAGCTGCCAACCGTAAACGGTCATAAAAGGAACCATTTCAAGTTTTGCAATTCCCTTAATCACAATGTCTACACAAATGAAAATGATAACCGGACAAAACCCTACAAGTAGCCCTAAAATTTTTCTTTTCTTTGCTCTAAGCAAACGAATCAGCACCAAAACGGCCGGTCCCAACTGTGCCATAAGTGAAGCGTAAAAAAGAAATTTCATTTTGCTGTAAATTACAAGATTTGGAATTAACAGCATATAAGTAACAGCGCCACCTAAAATTGCCCACCGTGTTATGAGCATTCTCTTTGACTGCTTAACCTTCATAAATGAAAAAATAAACGACGATGCACAATGTGCTGTAAAGAATGCCACCAAACCTTCAAAAGTTTTTTTCCACCACAGTAAATCAAAAAAACCACTTAACTGTGGCATTTCTGCAATCCACATTGGAACTAAATAAAACGCAGTCCAGAAATTCATCAGTGCATAATCTCTGTATTCAGTATCTTCTTTATGTGCAGTAAAAATCATAAAATAGCAGATACTCAAAAAAACCATACAGAAAGAAATAATCATATTCAGCTTTGAATACAAAAAAGTCATGCGATTCGTAAACAAAGTTGTATCTTCATAAGTGCTTATAAATGGAGTATCGCTAATACCACCCGTTCCGTTTACATAAAGAAGAATAACAATTTCATTTTTTTCGTCATATCTTAAAAGGTCAGGAGTGATTCTTATATTCGTATAAGCCTGACCTCCGCTAAATTCGTTAGGAGGAAAATTTCCTGTTTCGCCAACAGGTTTTGAATTAATATAAATCTTAGAGGCAATTTCAATTTTTCCTAATGCAAGACCGGCATCCGAAATCATCAGTTCCATAGGAAGGTCAAATTCAGATCTCAAATAAATCAAGCCCTTATTGCCCGGAACTTTTCTATACAAACTTCCTAAAGGTTTTTCCGGCAGTTCAACAAATTCTCTGTTGTCCAAAGAGTAAGACCATTTTTTAAGTAATACACGTTTTGATTTTGGATTAGTCCTGCTATCACAGGAAGACATCAATAATATTAGACTGAGTAAAAAAAATAATACTGAAATGCGTTTCATTCTTCGCATAATAAAAATTATATCTTTATTTGTAATGTTTTGAAAGGATAAACACCTCAACTAAAATAATAGTTTTTTTAATTTTCCTGCAACAATTGTAGCATTCTGGGAAGTTTGCGGTTTGTTACACAAAACGATAATAGAAATCTTTTCTTTTAGAAAATATTCATCATAAGAATTAAAAACATTGGTAGACCCGCTGTGCATAATGCTTTTGTCTGTACAATATACACCAAAACCATAGGAATCAGAGTCTGTCATCTGTTTTAAAGATTCTTTATTTACTATTTTTCCAGCGGCAAACGCATTATTCCAAGCCCAAATATCGTGTACCGAAGCATTTACATCTCCACACCCCAAAGAAACATTTTTTGGAATACTGGTATACAGACCTTTGTAATACCCTTTAGCACTTGTTCCCTGAAACTTTAGATTTGCCGATGTCATTCCGGCTTTTTTAAAAATATTATTTTCCATGTAATCTTCATAAGATTCCCCTGAAACCTGTTCCAGAATTCTTGCAAGAAGATAATAGTTTGTGTTGCAGTAAAAATATGTTGAGTCCGGCTTTGTAAGCATAGGTGCCGTGTAAAAACTTTCCAGAACAAAATCACGGTCTACGGCTTTTCCTTCTTTTTCACGCTTGATAAGCGTACGATATTTTTTTGCAGAATAAAACTCATCCGGAGCATTTATGTGATCTACAAGTCCAGATCTCATATTCAAAAGCATACGAATTGTTATTTCTTTTCCATTTACAAAATCGGGGAAAAACTTATCCAAAGAATCTTCAAGTGAAAGATTATTTTTTTCTACCTGCTGCATAATACAGGCGGCAGTCATTTGTTTTGTAAGCGAACCTGCTTCATAAACCGAATCAACAGTCAGAAACTCAGCATGTTTTGCTTTTTCATCCGCCAGCCCGTAAGCTTTTTCAAAAATTAGTTTTTTCCCTTTTGCTACAAGTACAGTTCCCTGAAAATTCATTTCCAAAAGACACTCGTCTGCACGAAGGCAAAACTCATCATAACTTTTTTTACAAGAAGACAAAATAAAAACCGGCACTGTTATTAAAATGAGAAAAATCAAAAGTATTTTCCAGTTTTTAAAACCGCCGGTTTTCATTTATTCCCCAAATAGATTTTAGCTTTATTTATTTTTATTAATTACACGTGTTTCATATTTTCCGCTTTCAATATCTATGTAGCGGACAAAAAGAGAAACCTTATTTTCGGCATTCAAGTTATCCCAAACAAGATTTGTAAACTCGTCAATGTTTCCTGAAATGCTAACTTTTGTAGGTTCTCCCTTATAACTTGGAAGAGGATTTCCGTCTCCCATATAAGTGTGAATAAAATGCCCCACCCCTGCTGCAGGATTTTCGTAAGCGTATGTGTAGCGGAAACATCTGTCTCCGTCTCCATCATCACTTTTCAGAATAGACATCTGGTAAGAGTACTTTCCGTTTTCTCTTTCAATAATTCCAGAAATACGCGGTGTAAAGTTTGGTGCATCATCTTCAAACTCACGGCTTCGTAAAGATTCTTCAAAAGTCTTTCCCGCCTTCATTCCGTCATTGATTGTGTCTGTTTGGTCACCGTTTGTTACAATTGTTTTGTTTCCAAGCACGCGTACCGGCCAGTAAATAATCAGGTGAGGATCTACCATTTTTGATTCATCAAAAGCCTGTGTTCTAAGTCCTTCTCCATCTTCAACAAAAATACGATTACGACTGTTTACGCTGCGCCCCATAATAAAATATGCAGTTACAGCTTTTTTTCCATCTTCCGAAAGTCCAATTACAATACCGCGTCCAGGATATGAAGTAGATTTAAGTTCATCTGAAAGTTTTACCATTTTGAAATTCTCCATTTTTATTTTCTGTTTTTTTCTTCGTTTTCATGCATTTCTTCAAGAATTTCCATACAGCGGTCTACAGTTTTTTGTTTTGGATCCGGAGTATCAGGTGGAAGTGCATCCAAAATTTCCTGTCTGAACTTTTTACATTCAATTAAAGGGCTTGCAGTAAGTGTAATTGTATCCTGTTCAACAGTATCAGCAAGCATGTCGCCCGGTTTATTCATATCAATTCTTAAACACTGACCGTTCTTTGCTACAAGAATCATTACATCAAACAGGCGCAGGTAGCTGTCAATTTCTCTAAGTCCTTTTTTTGTTTCAGGGCAACCAGGTCTGTAACGAGTTCCGCTTGGAAAAACCAGAATAACCTGACCGCGCTTTTTACATTCATCCATTGCACGCATAGCGGCAAAATTGATTTTGCGTGCTCTTTTTTCTTCTTCCGCTTTTTCTTCTTCAGAAATCTGCTTTGCATTTACTGCGTCCAAACTGCGGGTAGGATAGATTACAACACGTGTAAATCCTTCTGCAAAGGCACGCACTGCAGGATTTTCTTCATTAAGTTTCATTCCCGCAACAGCAACAATTCTCTTAGAAAAATCCTTTGACCAGTCTTCTCCATGTTTGTCCAAAAGGTACACAATTTCCGGTAAATCCAGATTTGTATAATGCTCCATAAGGATAAGACCTGTCTTTCCTTCTTTTACTACAGCTTCATAAAAAGCTTTAAATGCTTCCGGATTTTTTAGACCTGAATCTGCACGAAGATTTTCATCCAAAAGTTTGTCCATATACTTTTTAGTATTTGGATTTGCTTCTTCATAAACCTTTGTTTCATCAATTTTTGCAGCAGCCTTAGACTGGGCAAGCATTTCTTTGAACAAAGGTCCGTACTTTTCAAGTAAAGTATTTCCCATATTTATCCTCTGAATATTTTATGTAGTGATTTGAAATTTGATAATAAAATATTATTACTTTTCTTCAATATTGTACATTGAATAACGCACCCGACATTCAATTAAAGCATAAAGCATAACCGCAATAGAAAAGAATTTTAGCCACGAATTCCAGCACGCAAAAAAGTCATAAACTCCATGAATGACAACCGGCATAATTAAAAGAAGAATATGATAGTTTTTTTCTCTTGCTTCAAAAATAAAAATCCCTAAAAGTCCCGCACAAGCTGCATGAATTAAATCCGCTGTAATCATTCTGGTAAAAAGAACAGGATAAATTATTTCGCTTTCTCCAATACCACCCGAAACTTTTTGAATATTATCTAAAAAATAAATAACAGACTCAAAGCAACCAAGACTCATTCCCATAAAAAAAGAAAGGAATAAAAAATTTCTTAATGAAAGATTTTTTGACGGAAGAACATTGCAAAATCCAAACTTCATTCCTTCTTCAACCAGTCCGTAAAGCAAAATAGATTTAACAAGAATTAAAATCAATTTATTGCTGTGAAAAAAAGGAACCATACCCAAAAAATACTGAACAACAGAAATTGGAAGAACACATATTAATGCCAGTACCAGCGCAACCAGTTGATGAAGAATTTTAAGTTTAAAACAAAAAGTAAATATAAAAAAACAAATAACAACGGGTATAAAACATAATGCTATTGGAAGAATCAAATTCATACTTGAAGAATACCTTAAAAAATATTTATTCGCAATTAAATATAATTTTGCTATAATTTTACATTATGTTGTACAAATCTATTGTTATTTTAGGTCTCAAGCATTCTGGAAAATCCACTTTAGGAAAAAGACTTGCTCAAAATCTAGGGTATGATTTTTTTGACACTGACGAACTGATTGAAAAGAACTGCAAAATGTCTGTACGCAAGCTGTACAATTTAAGGGGTTCAGAAGCTTTTAAATATGAAGAAGAAAAAGCCTGTCTTCAGATTGCAGAAATGTTCAAGACTAAAAAAATAGTTACTGCAACTGGAGGCGGTATTTGTGAAAATCCTCAAGCAATGATGCACCTTCGCTCTGCTGACGTTTTTGTGTTTCTAAAAAATGATTTGACTCTTTCTGCAGAAAGAATTTTAAGAAAAATTGGAATTGATGAAAAAGGATGCTTTACAGGAGTTCCTGCTTTCATAAAAGAAAAAAATCCTCAAAGCCTTGAAGAAATCCGTTCCTTACTCATAAAAAAATTTCAGGAGCGGGCAAAGATTTATACTTCCTCCTGCGATATTATTGTTGAACTGCAAAATGCTCCAATTGAAGAAAATCTTCAAAGACTCATAGAAAAATTAAATTAGTCGTCTGAATTCTAAAAATTTATATCAAATTTTTTCTGACATTTTTCTAAAAATTGTCATTTTTATTTGAATTTCTTCTATATATTTAATAC
>JABUUX010000126.1 GCA_021442965.1 Treponema sp. | reverse complement strand
CTTCCCTCATTACAGAAATTATGAATGCTGATAAAAATGAACTTCAAGAAAAAGCACTTTCAGGTACCCAGCCTTCTTTAAAAATGGTAACACAGGCAAAAGTGATTCAAGATTTAGCCGTAAAAATTTCCAAAAACTCTGTTTACTGGAAACCTGATGTAGGCTTTGAAATGAGCGCAGGATACGGCGGCTCCCGTTTTCCATTTACAGAACCAAACTGGGCAAGAAAAGACGATTATTCCCTGAACCTTTCTTTGGGCGTTAAAACTACAGTGTGGGATGGAGGGAAAAAACTGAATGATGTTGCACGCAGTTTAAGCAATGCAGAATCAGCACAGATAAATTCAGATGCAACTCGTTCTACAATCAGAAAAACTTTTATGGAACAGTGGAATACTTTTGATGTCTGCACTATGAAGATTGAATACCAGGATTTAAAAATAGAAACAGCAGCCTCAAAAATCCAGCATCAGGAAGTTTTATTCCAAAACGGCTATGGCAGTAAAGCAGATCTTTTGTCTGCACAAATTGACCAATGCAACGAAAAAATAGAAAGGCTTCAACAGGAACTTTCACGTGCCGCAGCTTGTATGACCATCAGATTCCTTTGTTCTGAATAATTCCCTTTTTACTGATTCTTCATCATTTTTTCGTAATCTTCTACCGACATCGGCTGATAATAATAAAAGCCCTGAACGTAATTCAGCCCGATGTTTTTAATTACCTGAATCTGCTCTTCAGTTTCTACTCCTTCTGCAATAACAGACAGTTTCATCTTGCGGGACATATTCAGAACACTTTCAATGATATCAACACCCTTGTCATAATTTGTATTGTTTAAATCAAAAAATTTGATATCCATTTTTAGTACATCAGCCTGAACGTCCTTGAGCATATTCAAGGAAGAATAACCGCTTCCAAAATCATCAATAAGAACTGTAAAACCGTAGTGACGGAGTTTCTGAACCACTTCTTTTAGAACGCGAGTGTCTTCTGCAAAAGCAGTTTCAGTAATTTCTATCTCTACATACTTTGGATCAATGTCGTATTTTATTACAAGATTTTTAAAAATTTCGGGTACATCAACTGAAAAAATATCTATACGTGAAACATTTACCGAAACCGGAACCAGCTCTATTCCTTTCTCTTTCCACTTGCTTATTGTACTGCACACCTTTTCCCAAATGTACATATCAACCCGTGTTACAAGTCCGTTTTTTTCAATGATTGGAATAAATTCATTTGGTGCAACATAACCGTGGTCTTTTGTCTTCCAGCGGACAAGAGCTTCGGAACCTACAATCTTTTTTTCAGAAACCGAATACTTTGGCTGAAGGAAAAATGTGAACTCTTCATTATCCAGACCTTTTTCAATTTCCGGTGCAATCTGAAGTTCGTATTCCAAATCCTTTAACATATCCTTGTTGAACCAACAGATTTTTTCTTTATAATTTCCTAAAAGTCTTTCTACCGCTGTAGATGCAGAATCCATTCCATCCCGAATATCCTGCTTTTCACTGTCCATAAGACAGGCTCCAAAGGCCATACGAAATCCTTCTACTCCGTCAAAGTTGCTTAAAATACCGGAAATGCCGTTCATCAAATACTCAATGATTACGGGAATATTATCCATAATGATAAAAAAATCATCTCCACCTGAATACCCAGAAACAGTATCAAACATGCGGTCCATTTCCAGAAGAAATACGGATATACGTTTTAGAAGTTTGTCGCCTTCAATGCGCCCGTACCATTTGTTAAAAAGACGGAAATGCTCTACATCCATAGCAATGATACAAACTTCTGAATTCTGTTTGGATGCCAGATATTCTTTTGCTCTGATAACAAAGGACCTTTCTGTAAATAGCCCCGTAAACGAATCAATCTCATCAGAATGTTTAAGCCTTGCAGAAATATTTGAGGCATCTTTTATGGAATACAGTGCCAGCATAAGCTGGTCTTCTGAACAGTGTAAAGTTTCAGGAATTAAAGTTACCGTAACTTCATCCCAAGAGCCCACTGCATTTTTTTCACGCACTGCAAGAGAAAGCGGCACTGTAGCATTTTTTACTCTTTCGGGAAGTGTTTTTAAATCCCAGAAATTTAAAAAATTCTGCATATCATTCGGATTTATCTGTGTTTTTTGAAGACGTGATAAAAGTTTATCAAATGGTTCTTCATTGTATTCAACTTCATATTCTATATCATCATGTTCCAGAATTCGGTAACAGTTTTTTGTAAGATTAATTTCTACACAATAATCGTATCCTGCCATAAAACTCATACGGTGAAGAAGCCCTTTTTCTAATGTTGGAAAAAAACTTCCTGTCATAAAATTCAGTGTACCTTGTTCTGGCGTAACAAGTTTTGCTTTAGAAACAGTATAAAACCGCCTGATGTTTTCATTGTATAAATTAAAAACAGACCTGTACGAATCATTTAATGGACAGCGGGAACAAGGGGAATCTTTATTCATCATTGCCTTATAACAGCTGTCTCCAATCTTAGCTTTTGGATAAAGAGTAGAAAAAACACTGTTAAAAGTTACAAGTTTATATTCCTGATTAATTACGTAAAGAAATGATTCCGAACTGTCCATATACACCTTTATTAAATACAAAAAAAGGGTTTCCTGCGGATTACTCCTGAAAACCCCTCAAAAAAAGTATATCATAATTTTTTGTATAATACTATTTTTTTTTACATTTCTTTTAACATTCTTTTACAATCTGAATGAAAGTTTTACTTCCCCTTCCAAAAGTGTTTCATTATCTGCCGGGGTCGAAGATGAAAACCCTATTTTTTTAAACGCCTCTATATATGGATTATCTTTATTGACTGTAAGGTTTATAGCATGAAGCCGCAGTCGCTCTGCTTCAGAAACAACAAAACGAAGCATTGGACGGGAATAATTCTTACCTCTTTCCTCATCTTTTAGATATATCTTTTTAAGAAGCATTTCTTCATCTTTTTTTACAAAAACAAGAACACCTATAACTTTGGTGTCAGAATCTTTAACAAAATAGTACTGGTACCCTTGATATAAAAAATCGTCTATAACAGAAACTTCATTCCCGTCAATTTCAGACATCCTCAAAAGATTTATGTCATCATGTTTCTGAAGTTTTTCAAAAGATACACAAGGAGGATTTTCATTTATTCGGCTTACAGAAATACCATCCCCCAAATCCAAAAACTCTGTTCTGAACTCGTAATTTGATCTAAGAAAACTTACATACTTTCTGATTTTTCGAAGAAGTTTTATAGTACTGTAATTATGAGTCATGCTCTGATTTTCTACCATTCCGTGAAAAGAAAGGTTGTCACTTATAATTACACCGCCGGGAGCAAGGTTTTTCTTAAACTTTTCAAAAAATCGGATATACTGCGCCTTTGCCGCATCAATAAAAATCAAATCAAACTGACCTTCAATATTTTCGCGCAAAGCATCACCGCAAATAATGTTTATACGGTCCTTTAACCCCATATCAGAAATGTTCTGAACTGCCCTGACATACCGGTCAATATCTATTTCAATGGTAGTAACCCTTATATCTTCTCCCACCGATGCTAATCTTATGGCAGAATAACCAATTGCTGAACCAATTTCCAGGATTCTTTTAAAACCGTGCTCTTTAATAAAATTACACATAAAATCCAGTCCTTCATCTTTCATTATGGGAACTTCATTTTTATATGCATAGTTTTTAATTTCAGATATTTCGGTCATGCAAAAAGTATAAACTTTTACTCATTTTTTTGATATATTTTAATTATGGAAAACGAGATTATCATTTATACGGACGGCGGATGTTCGGGGAACCCCGGTCCTGGAGGCTGGGGAATAGTTGTCATTGCAGACGGACAGGAAAAACAACTTTCGGGTGGAGAAAAAGTTACCACAAACAACAGAATGGAACTTACTGCAGCCATTGCGGCTCTTTCTGTAGTAAAAAACACACCTCAATTTAGCGGACGCCCTGTAAAAGTGAATATAGACAGCCAGTATGTAAAAAACGGCATAACCACATGGATAAAAGGCTGGAAAGCAAAGGGCTGGATTACTTCAGGAAAAGAACCTGTAAAAAATCAGGATTTGTGGATGGTTTTAGATGAACTGAACTGTTCCCTTCCTGTAGAATGGAATTGGGTCAAAGGTCATGCAGGTATTAAATATAATGAAATTTGCGACAGCCTTTGCCAGAGTGAAATAAAAAAATTCAAATAAACTTATAAATTTTCTTAAGTTTTTGCAGAATAATGGCTTTTTAAGACTATATTCTGTATATGAAAAGACTGTTTTTTATTTTACCACTTCTGGTTCTGTCTGTTTCCTGCAGTCAGAATACAGGATTTTATTCAGACACTGTTTACTTTAAACTGCCAGAATGGCCACCAGAAGGACAAAATGAAATTGAATATCCTGAACTTTCCTATTGGGAAGTACGCATAACAGATTCCCGCTCTTCCAAAACCTTTTCCATACCCCCAAACGAAAGCATTCCTGTACTGGAAACAGAAAGAAACAGCCCTTTTGCTATAACTGCAAAACCCATAACATTTTCTTCAGAGCGTTCCCCTACTAGATTTTTTTTGCCTGCGGGATCAGTCTATCCGGCATTAGCAGAAGTTTCTGACATTGGAAAAATATCTCTTAATTTAAATTTTGAAGATGGATTTACGGCTGCCACGCTTGAACAAGTTTTTGTATGCCTAAAAGATACAGAAACTAAAGAAGCTGTTATAAACGAATATGTTTCCCGCTTTAACTGGAAAAAATATTCAAATCAGGTAAAAGAAAAGCCAAAAAATGACTACAATCCCTGGCTATGCGATTTTAATTCCATTATATCAAAAATCAGTACCCATAGTTTTACTTTGACAAGTCTGAATATGAATCATGCACAAAAAACCAGTCTGGAAGGTGTAATATCTAAACCATCTGCAATATTATGTTCATATATTCCACAAAACTCTTCTGTATATTTTGATAATGCTGTTCTTACTTCAACTGAAAAAGAAAATCTTTTTCTTTACAAGAACAATAATCTTCTTTCGATAGACTTCAGAAATGTAAAAAATCCTTCAATACGTCTCCTTTTTCTGCCGAAAATGGTAGAAGAGAAGTATTAGGATTAATGAAAACTATTTTTATAAAAACAAAATTTACTATTATTGCATTTACGGCTCTTTCAGTTCTGTGTTTTGCCTCCTGTTCAAAAAAAGATGTACAGGAAGTAGTAATAGAAAACACAGTAAAGGAATCAAAATCTCATAAATGGTTCTGTTTTACACAAACAGGCTTTACTCAAATTCCTCTGCCTCAAAATGCTCCCTATGTTCAGGAAAAACCGTGGACCGAAGCTGTTCGCATTTCTTCAAGTTCTGCAGCCTCAAACGAAGACGGCATGATTCAAAAAGGATATATGATTGTAAACAGAATGGGGGTTATAACTTTAGACAATGACACCGTAGAACTTTACAGAGATCAAATTCTGTTTTCAGAAAGAACGGCAGGAAATCTTGTTTTTCTGAATGGCACACCTATATACTCCCTATATAAAAGTGCTTTCTTTAATAATCCGGCAAAAGATAAACAGCATCCGTTTCTTGTGCAGTTTGATCCTGCTTCAAAAATCTCTTATCCATTAGTAAACTGCGACAATCTTACAAAGAGCCCTGCTTGCGAAGTCACTGATTTTATTTGGGACGGTCGCACATGGTTCTGTTGCATAAAATCTGAAGAAGATTTTAAAACTGATTTTTCTTACATTAAATGGACTTCAAATATTCCTCTTTTAAATCTGAGTCCTTCAACAGCCCCCCAGAATATTTCTATTTCTGAAAGTGATGTTGATACTTTTAGAAAGCAACGTGAACCTTTGCCATTTTCTAAAGCTCCGGACAGAATTAAAAAACTTCTTAATGGCATGGCATCTAAAGTTCCGTTCAATTTAACTGCATACACGGCAGGAGGAACTTCACCAAGGCTTTATTCAAATGTTTCCAAAGAAACAGAGAACACATTAAATGCCTATGGAATTATTTCACAAACATGGAGTGGCATTATGTTTCAGGAAGGGACTCTGTATCTGGAAGGAGCACTTGACGGCAGAAGAATTCTTAGAGGTGGAAAGCCTGTAGCAATAAGACTCCCAAAACTCCCACAAGGATTCCGCTATACAAGTTTTGTAATTTCTGGAACTTCACTTTATGCAGCTTGGGAAGAAACAGATTTTTACAAAACTTCCCGAAGCGGATTTATACAGGTAAACCTTGACGAAACACTTTACAAGGAAATTAAAAGTTAGCTTATGAAGAAAATCATTTTTTTATTTTTTGTTTTTACTTTATCTCTTAGTGCATACGGTCAGGAAATGGAAACTCCAGATGCAATTCTTTCTGAATCTGAAGTTACAGAAACCACGGTTGAAAGTGACCAGGATTTAGACACAACATCTTCTGATATTTCCAGAGAAGATAAAACTGAAAATCAAGATACTGCCAATTCCGAAGAAAAGGAATATGTTTATGTTTCCGAAGCAGACGGAATAACAGCAGAACAGGATCCTGTAAAATTCATTCTGTTTGGGAAATTTTTTAAAAAACCTGAATCTGCAAAAGATTTTTTTAATTCTTTGGAATTTTCTCTTAAACTTCCTGTATCAATTTTCTTTAACACAGAAGATTCAAAACACAGTGCACCTCCTCCTTTATTTGTTATGCCGGGAATCAGTGTCCTGTGGCCAAATTATACTTTTATAGCTACTGAACCTTCTCTTTCATTTTATCAGGGATACTATCTTTGGTACGAAGGGAAGGCACTCCCGGCTGAAATAGAAAACAGAACAACCACGGCATGGACCTTTCTTCTGGATATTCCTATTGTGGTTACATTCTTTTTTCAAAAATATAAATTTCAGCTGACAGGCGGTGTTTCAGCACTTATGAGATTTGGAACTTTGTCTACGGGTGTAAGTCCTGAGGAACCCGGATTTTCTGGAACTGCACAATCTGACAACGATTTAATAAATCAATATTTCTGGGATAATGCCAGATTCCTTTTCCTGTCAACTAGTTTTTCCTGCATGTTTTCTTTCTATAATCATTCTAAAGCAGGCCCCTATGTTGCAGCATATTTTCCTTTAATGGGAACCTTTGCAGGAGACGGTTTGAATGGTATGATTATATCTGCAGGAATAAAGGTAGCATTTTAAGGGGATGGTTATGGATACAACAACCGATTTTTCAACACAACTTCAGACACTCATCGCACAAAAGACCGCCTGGTTTAATGAAACCGAGCTTCCTAAAATGCTTGATGCTTACAGAATACTGAATATCTGTGTTAAAAATATATATGAATATTTAATCCAAAAATGTGTTATTCCAAAAGACCCTTACCGTTTGGACAGAAAGATTTCAGAAGTCTCAGCACCAGACACAAGCCCTTACCCGGAAACAGAACGCAACATTACCATTGGAACCCGCTTTTCTGATTACGATACCATGGTCGATTTTGTATGTACTTATACACGTTTTACTGTTGAAACTATCAATCTTCCAAAAATTAAAAAACTTCAGGAATTGAACGCAGCATTTATTTGGGAAGATATGTCTACAAACAGTGAAAAACCAAATACCCGTGGTCTGGCTTTCATCCTTAGCGAAGCAAAAGTAAATGCACCTCCAATGATGATAAGCACGCTTAACGACAACGTTACAAAATGTGGACAAGCCATTGCAGAAATCAGTTCGTTGCTTGGTCAGCTAAGTAAATTCCACAGAGAGATTTACAAAGCTTCTATTCGTTCTGACCTTTTGTCTCATCCTTCATTCAACCGTGAAAAAGCTATGGCTTCTCCAGAGGCAGAACTTGCAGAAATAAAACGAATTTTTTCTGACACCATGGGGAAAAAGCCTTTTTACACAGAGCTTATAAATGAAATTATTGCCGAAGACCAGGACCCTGCAAAAGAAAAACTCAGACAGGCAGTAATTAACCGGCTTCAGACAAAAGATTCTGGAAATAAAAAAATAAAAAAATCCATAGATACAAAAGCTATCATAATGAACGCCATAAATATTATGGGAGCCTTAGGACCAATCTATCAGGTTTTTTACACAAAAATTAATGATAACAACAAACTGTTTTATTCCAAAAAGAAAACCGGATTCGGTGCTTTTATGGCAAAACTGTTTCATATCAAACCAAAGGATATTCAGTATAACATCACAATTGTAGATCCTATTACAAAACAGAAGTCCACAAAAAAAGTAAACATCAACGCCATTTTGGATGATATTCAAAAAAAAGCACGCATCTATTCAGGAATAGCAAATCGCGGTCCTGAGTATGAAAAAATTGATGCCGCCAGTGAAGTACAGATTTTAAGCTTCCTTGGAAAACAAATTTCCGAAAATCAGAATCTTTACAACACCTTTACAGCCCTTGATGATTTCTTTAAAAATAATGTTCCTGTATCCGAACGCCTTAGAGTTAAAGGTCTTAAGATTGAACTTGATTCTATGAGGAACACAATTATCAACACAAATAAAAAACGCGGTGAATACCAGTCCATTATTGAGGAAACAGAACAGATGAGAAAATTGGGGATTACAAATGATTAGTATAAAAAAAGTTTTTGCAGTTATCACAGTAGCTGTGTTTTCTGCATCTTGTATTTTTACTCAAGCCTATATTGAAGATGAAGAAATCATTGATCTTCTTAATGAAGATGTTGACCCTGTTTATGTTAATGACCCGGGGGACTTGGATGACAATCTTCTTCCTGCCAGCAAATTCATAATGACAGTTGTTGAAGCTACCCATGAACATGATTTAAATCCACAAACTTCTACTTTTATTTCTGATGCCCAAATTTTTACAGGCATTTATGAAGGTCTATTTTCGTATGACCCGGTAACTCTGGAACCACTTCCGGCAATCTGCGTAAGCTATAAAATTTCTCGTGACAAAAAACGATGGACTTTTAAGCTTAGAGAAAATGCCCGTTTTTCAGACGGTTCCTACATTACAGCAAACGATGTCCGCCGTTCCTGGATTCAACTACTTGCTACACCTTCTGCTGCATACTCTTCTATGCTGGACATAATTGAAGGCGCTCGGGAATTCAGAACAGGAACAGGACATGAAGAAAATGTTGCCATAACTGTTGTTTCTCCGGATACAGTTTCCATAAGACTTAAAACACCCGCCAGTTATCTTCCACGCCTTTTATGTCATTCTGCTTTCTCAGTTATTCATCGTAATCCTACCGTTTATTCCGGACCTTATGCCATAAGTGATATGCAGAGCGGTCAGTTATTTCTTGAAAAAAACGAGTTTTACTGGGATGCAGAAAATGTAAACCTTAAAATGATCTGCTTTTTTCAGTCCCTGGGTGCCGAAGAAAATACATACTTTTTTAACACCGGTTTTTCAGAATGGATTTCCTCTTATGAAATTCAGACTCAAAATATCATAAACCAGAAAGCTCTTCATTATGATGCTGAGTTCGGAACAGAGTACATGTTTTTTAAAACAACAAAAGTTAAGCCCCTGGCAAAAGGTCTCCGCGCAGTCTGGGATATTCCCGATTTCCGTCAGGCAGTTATGGAAGTTATGCCTTGGGAAGAACTAAGAAAAAACAATATTGTAAAAGCCGAAACATTAGTATACCCGCTTACAGGTTATCCGCAGGTAGAAGGATATTCTTACACCGATGCAAATGAAGCTCTTCTGTTAATGAACGATGCTCGAAAAAAGCACAACATTCCTGAAGATGAAAAAATTCCGCTTAAAATGCTTATGGCAGAAGGTTCTTTTACAGATGCAGAATTTTCACTATTAAAATCAAGTTTGGAACCATTAGGGATAGAACTCACTATTGAATATGTTCCTTCTGCACAATACTTTTACATGGCAGATTCAGGTGATGCAGATATTGTATCATATAATTGGATTGGAGACTTTGCAGACCCACTGGCTTTTCTGGAACTTTTCCGCGGAGATTCAACTCTAAATATTAGCGGTTGGAAAAATAAAGATTTTGACAGACTGATAGATGAAGCAGCTTTAGCAACAGGAACAAAGCGTTACGAACTTCTGGCACAAGCCGAAAGAATTCTTTTAGACGAAGGCATGGTTATGCCGCTTTCACATCCAGTTTCACTTTCCACAATAAATACAGATGAAATTGGAGGATGGTATCCAAACGCACTGAGCCTTCATCCTTTGAAATATCTTTTCAAAAAAGACGTAAAACCAGACTTTACAAACTGCTTTTAATTTTCCTTTCACGGTGGTTGAGCCCGTCGAAACCTTTAGGTTGAGCCCGTCGAAACCACCAAAGGACAAGGTCTACTATACCTGGAACTTATCCAAATTAATATTCATAGTTTTTATAGCGTCATCCATATCCTTTGAAAGTCCTGATAAAGAATTCTGGATTGTTTTGATGAATTCACTTTTTGCATCCAGTTCGTTCATTCCATAATCCATATCTGTAGTCAGACTGTGAAGATTATTTATTTCATCAATAATAGTCAGACTTCCTTCGTTCATTTCAGAAGACGCAGTTCTAACAGCAGAAGTAGATTCATTTAATGTTGCAAGGGAACCATTAATCTGTTTAGAACCGTTTTCCTGTTCCCTCATAACATGTGAAATAGACTCTACCAGAACGTTAATCGTATTAACTTTTTCTGAAATACCATTCAAAGATTCACCGGCTTCGGCAGAAGAAGAAACAACTTCACGAATAGATTTTTCAATTTCACTAAGTTCTTCTGTAATAGTTTTAGATTGGGCAGAAGAATTTTCAGAAAGTTTTCTGATTTCATCAGCAACAACACTAAAGCCCTTTCCCGCTTCCCCAGCATGAGCCGCTTCTATGGCTGCGTTCATAGCCAGAAGATTTGTCTGTTCGGCAATAGCAGAAATTACAGAGTTTGCTTCGGCAAGCATAGCAGACTCCTGCTGAATCTGCATAATTTTTTCTGTCATAATATCGTGTTTACGAACACCGTCAGTAGAATTCTGTTTTAACTCGTCAAAAGAATTAGAAAGTTCCCCTACAGACACATTTACTTTACTTATATTTTCCAGAAGATATTCTACCGCTGAAGATGCATTACTTACCGCACTACTTTGTGAAGATACCATTTTGTCCATCTCGGTAATATTTACCGCTATCTGATCCACAGCTTCTGTTGTTTCCTGAACACTGGCACTCTGTTTTTTAATTGTATCTATAAATGTATCCAAACTGCCGCTTATACTTTCCATAAAGTTTATTGTTTCTGTAGTTCCAATATTCAACTTTTGCCTTGAAGACTCAATCTGTTCATTTGAATCTTTAAGCGATTTTACAGTCTCCTGAATTTTCTGGATAAAACCGTTAAAGCCCGAAACCAGCAGTGTAATATCCTTTATGCTTCCGCTATTTTTAATTTCAATTCTTTTTGTTAGGTCGGCATTTCCCGAACTAATATCTTTTACCATTTTATTCAAAGAATTTAATGGCTTAAAAATACCGCGGAAAATATAAAATAGTCCGGCAAGAAAAACCAGAAATAGAAGGATTCCAAATGGAAGAGGTGCGCTATCCATAAACGCTTTCAGAGTAAACGGACGTTCTAAAACGAGCATCCAATTAACCGAAGGCATAGGAGAGGCAATGTATTCACATTTTGGTGTATGGAATTCCAATGTTTCACTTGTGTACTTATCATTTCCTGAAAGCACTGGAAGTATTTCTGAAATTTTAACTTTATTTTCTATAAGAGAAGAATCTAAAGCCCCTGTAACTTCAGAAAAATCGTTGAACATATACATAGATACAGAGTCTTCAGTTTTGAGTGACATAAAAAGACTGTTCACAAAATTATCTAAAGGAATTCCAGTTCCGCAAATTCCAATCGGCTCATTGTCTTCACCCCGAACAACAGCATTTATCCAAAGTTTTGTTTCTTTTAAATCAGGATTATAGTTGATGTTAAAGTTATATACATCAGTTTCGTAAAGAGTCATCTTGTACCAGTACTGGGAAGGATCCTCTCTATCAATTACATAAACAGGCTCACAGTCAGACCAGAAAACATCGTCGTAAGTTGAAGCCCAAAATGAACTTTTTCCAAGGAAGGACTCCTGATAAAGCCGAACTTCTTCAATTCCTGATTTAGAATAAAAAGGATCATCAGGATTTTTTAGATAGTTTATAACAACCGGTGATTTTGCCATCTGCAAAACCAGTTTAATTTCTCCGTTTAACTGTGATTCAAATTTCAAAACCTGCATTTCAGCTTCCCGGTGAAGTTTATCTTTGGCCCCCTTTGTAAAAACAAAACGAGTAGATACAGCTGCACACAAAACCCCAACCAAAGCTGCCGAAACAACAATCGCAATCCTTAAACTTTTTGACTTCATAATGACTCCATAAAGCGATGTTTATCAAACATTCACAATATCTTTATTATTTTAAATCAGTATAAAAACTTTGTCAAAAAGAACGGGATTCTACAATTTTCATAAATTTAGTGCGAAAGCCGTCATTCTATTAATAATAGCATTACCACTTGTGTAGGATGCACAAACTCTTGCCAAGGCGGCTGTCAAGGAAGCTTTCATTTGTTTGGATTCCTGTGTTTAGCTTATTTATCCGGTAAATTTGACGGTGGGATAATCTGCTTATCTGGTGTATAAGATAATTCTTCGTCGCCGGTTAATATTCTGAGAATCTCAAAGGCATCGTTAATGTCATTACAGTAAATATCTGGTGTGATACCATATCCTTCTACTACATCATCACGATATTGAAATTGTGCATAGGTAGTCATTTGAAGTGTTAGGTTGCATGTAAAAGTATCAAACTCAATTGTATAACGAGAGGTCCATTTCGAAAGATAATCACCGCGAGTCGGTTCGCCAATTAATGTTGCCCCTTTTTCTTTCATATCATGTGCAAAATCGTTACCAAAATCCCAGCATTTTCTGTCAACAAGCACATACATATTTTTGAATGATTTGTCAAAAATAGTTTTTTTCAGATAATCAGATATAAAAGAGGAACTGCCAGAGTGAAATCCATACAAATCTATAATTATATTATTTTTTTCTGTCTTTTCGACCAAATCTAATACTCTTTCCCAATAATATTTATTTGGACTTCCAATAGGCCTTATAACAAGACAGTCTTTTGTTTCATAATCATATCGGGGCGTAACTCCAACTGTATCTACGCTTTCCCATACCAATTTTCCTGCCCTATATCCGTCTTTAGTCCATTTGCCGTTATAATACGGATAATAAAACATTGTTTCACCAACCACATATTTTTTCCGTGATAATTCTTTTTTGGTTCCGTATACATCTGAAAATTCAACTACTACTGAATTCTTTGTTTTTACAGGAATAAACCCACAGTATCGTCCATCTTTGTATTTTGAAAATGATATGCTGGCATTATTATCCAAAGGTTCCCCTTTTTCATTTATAAAAAACGGCTGTAAATATGCTGCAAATTCTTCGGGTGTATTCAATTCGTCAAGTTTATTTAAATCAAATCCTTTTTCATATAAGTCTGCTCGTAAAAGATAATTGGAAAAAACTTCTTTTATTTTTCGATGTCCTTCATCCGAGCTTTGTTTTCGCAGTGCTTCTTTAATTTTGTTATCATGTCTTGCGTATTTTCTTTTAGCCATCTCGAAATTAATAATCGCTTTTTTATATTCTTCAAATTCGAAATACCTATTATTTTGAAGATCACTTTCTTTGTACTGAAAGCAGTGCCATTCATACTCATCACCGCTCATAAGTTTTTCAAGATTATAATCTTTACCGTAAATTTGAGTTTTTTCTACCAATGAAGCTTTTACGTTGTAATGGCTTAAAATCTCATAAAATACTTTTTCAGCGTCATCTCTATTTTTTACTTTTACAAAATAATTCGCATTCTTTTTTAATTCAGCATTCCA
>JABUUX010000103.1 GCA_021442965.1 Treponema sp. | reverse complement strand
TGAATTTAAAACTTCAGATGCAGTTCTTTTTGCAGGAGATTTTGCGGAGTGCTTTAAAACTGAAACTGCAGGACCGGTATTGGAAAAACTTTCAAAAAAGCATGATGTTATTCTTTCTGTGTTAGGTAATTGTGATGAACCTGAGTTTATTGAAAAATTAGAAGATGCTGATATGAACTGCGAACGTACAATTATTTATCATGATGGTATTGCATTTTGTGGTTCTGGTGGTGGTTCTGTGTTTACAGGTAAAACTCCAAATGAACGAAAAGAAGAAGAGCTTGTTTATGATTTTGATATTTGTAAAACTGAATCTCTTGATAATTTAATTCTTATTTCTCATAATCCTCCTAAAGATACAATTTGTGATGCAGTTAATGAGAATCTTCATGCAGGAAGTCAAATGCTTCGAGATTTAATAATAGAAACTAAACCTCTTGCTGTTGTTACAGGGCATATCCATGAAGGACGTGGAATAGACAAAATAAATAATACACTTATTATCAATCCGGGGAGCTTTGGAGAAAACGGAACTTACGCAGTTATGGAAGTTCTGAAACAAAACGGAAAATTTGTTGTTACAAATACAGAGCTTAAAACTATTTAATTGCAGGAGTTTTTATGAAAAATAAAAAACTTTGTATATTAGGAAGTGTTTTATTATATTTTAATTTTTCATTACTTGGTCAAGTAAATTTAAAACCTTTGAGTTTTGTTTCTTTTAAAAATTCTTCTACCTATATAATTGGGCAGGACGTCCAATCATATCCTGCATCCAGAAGTGTTTCTCCTTTTTCAATAAATAAATATGAAACAACTTATGGTCTTTGGTTTAACACAAGACAAAAAGCTGAAAAACTAGGTTATGTTTTTTCTAATAAAGGAATGCCTGGATCATTTGGTAAAGTTGGTTCACTGCCTGATGAATATACAAGTGTACAACCAGTTACAATGATAAACTGGTATGATGCAATTGTTTGGTGTAATGCTTTGAGTGAAATAAAGGGATTAACCCCTTGTTATACTTATAAAGGTAAGGTTTTAAAAGATGCTACTTCTGCTGTTTGTGATCTTGCTGTTTGTAATTGGAACTGTGATGGATATCGACTCCCTTCAGAAGCAGAATGGGAATATGCAAGCAGAAGAACAAAAAGTGGTATGCAAAAAGGTAATCTTGTAAGCGGGCAGATTGATTCTGAAGGCCGTTCTTATGAAGAAAGGGATTATTCAGAAGTTTGCTGGGATTTATTAAATACCTATGAGACAAAGCCTGTTGGAATTGCAGGGACTGTTTTTACTCCTGATAGTATTCCTGAATGTGGAAGTGGAAATCCAAATGGAGCTGGAATTTTTGATATGAGTGGGAATGTTCTGGAATTTGTTTGGGACTGGGCCGGAACATATAATCAGGCTACAAGTAATTATGGTCCGGATTTTGGTGAAAAACGAGTAAGTCGTGGTGGAAGTTTTTCTGAGTATACTCCATTTCTTTTTTGTGGTGACAGGTATTTTTTTGATCCTAATGAAGCTTATAATTACATGGGGTTTAGAATTTGCCGCTCATTAATTAATTAAATGGATACGCCTTTAGTAATTTGTTCAACATTACTTATTGAAACTTCACCACAAAGTCTTCCGTTGGGTGCTGCATGTATTGCAGCTTCTTTGAAAAATCATCCCCTTACAAGAAATAAACTTGAAGTAATTCTTACAGATGCCTCAAAGGAAGATAAGGATTTTATTAATGCTTTATCTGAAAATGATATTTCTTTATATTTATTTGATAAACTATTAAAGGGGAGAATGCCTTCTTTTCTATTGTTATCTGTTTATATCTGGAATAGAAATGAACTTGAAAATTTTTCTTTATACGTTAAAGAAAAATTTCCTGAATGTGTGATTATTGCAGGTGGTCCTGAAATAACAGCAGCTCCTGAATCTTTTAATTGTTTTGATTTTCTTGTTACAGGACCGGGAGAAAATTCTGTCCCTGAACTTATTTCAAAGATCCTTTCTGGACACCTTAAAATCGAAAAAGGAAAAACTTTTATATATAAGTCAACGAATTTAATTGATGAAACAAATAGTTATTCGCCATATCTTGACGGTACTTTAGATCCTTCAATATATGGAGGTGCTTTGTGGGAACTTGCACGGGGCTGTCCTTTTAAGTGTTCATATTGTTTTGAATCAAAAGGGGAGAGAAAAATTTCTTATATTCCGTTTGAAAGAATCAAAAAAGAACTTGAATTATTCAAGAATAAGAATGTTTCACAGGTGTTTGTTCTTGATCCAACTTATAATGCAGATAAAAAACGTGCTCTTCAAATCTTAAAATTAATAGAAAATTATACACCAAATACTTTTTATTATTTTGAAGCTAGAGCTGAATTTATAGATAAAGAACTTGCAAGAGCCTTTACTCGTATTCCTTGTGCACTTCAATTTGGTTTACAGTCTTCTGATGAAAATGTTTTAAGCCTTGTACATAGAAGCTTTAATAAAAAAGTATTTGTTAAAAATATAGGACTTTTAAATAATGCTGGAGTTGTATTTGGTTTTGATTTAATCTATGGACTTCCTGGTGATACAATCAAGGGATTTAAACAAAGTATTGATTTTGCCTTATCTTTATATCCAAATAATTTGGAAACCTTTTGCCTATCTGTTTTACCAGGAACTGTTTTATTTGATGAAGCAAAGGATCTGCATTTAGTTTTTGAAAAAGCACCTCCATATCATGTCTTGTATACCGATAAATATTCTAAAGAGGATATTTCTGAAAGTAAGTTATTATCCTTAGGGTGTACAATTTTTTATAACATTGGAAGAGCTGTTCCATGGTTTAATATATGTATAAACTTTTTTCATGTAAAACCACACAAATTTATTCAAACTTTTATTAAATGGTATGAAAAAGAATACAATAAGCCGTTTGTATCTCTTGTTTCTTTTTGTAATGATGATTTTATAAAGGTTCAGAAGCTTCAAATTTCTTTTATTAAAAATTTATGTATAATAAATCATACTGAATATTCAGTAAATTTTTTTTGTGATTTAATTATTTTGAACGGAGCATTTTCTGAAAACTCTTTAACTGGTAAAAAACAAACAATTCATTTGAATTATCAACCTAAGGATCTTTTGTCTGAATATGCTGCAAATCCTTTTTACTTTATAAAAAATATATGTCCAAAAAAGTGTAAAGTTCTTATTCAAAATGGTGAATATAAAGTTCTTTAATTTATTCTTTTGAGAATTCTTTTATTATCTTTTCCATGAATTGATTACCTCTGTCAAATTCGTTTTGAAACATTCCAAAAGAAGTTGCTCCTGGGGAAAATACAATTGGGGTAATTTGTGTACTGTAATTGTCATTACATTTAATATTTTCTTTTAATTTTGAAATTAATGAATCCAAGTTGTTAAAAGGTTCAATATATAGCATTTCTTTATTTTTTAGTTCTGAAATAATTTTGTCTGTTCCAGTTCCAGATAGAAAGTATATATCCTTAATATTGTTTATTTTGGTATTAAGATAATCTGTAAGTTTTTTAAAGTCCAGGCCTTTATCTGTTCCTCCAGTTATAAGAATTACAGGTGTATCAAAACTATTACAAGCTGCTACAACAGCATCTGGGACTGTTGCACAAGTATCATTGAAAAATCTATACTTTATATTATTAATTTGTTTTTCAAAAAAGAATTGTAATCTATGTTCAACACCCGGGAAGTTTTTCAATATTTTTTTTGTCAGGCTTCCAGGTAACCCCATAAGATACATAACTAAGGCTGCATTTAAAACATTAGTTTTCATATGCTCCCCTGGAACAGATAATTCTTCAAGGATTGTCTCCGGCTCTTTCATTCCTGGAAGTAAAACCTTTCCCTTAAATTTTCCGTTTTCATCTTTTTCCTGCCATACACCATAAGAACCTTTAGGTAATTTCTTATTATAGTATCTTAAGACAGTTGCTTTACTTTCGGTTGAAAATTCATCTCCCCAAGTGCTACTACCACTTGGACCTGTTCCAGGTTCATCTTCTCCGTAATCAAATATTGAGTAACAGCCATTGTCCTGCGTTGCGTAAATGATTTTTTTATCATTTACATAAGGCTCCATTCCGTTATACCAATTTTGGTGATCAGGGACTATTTTTGTAATTAAAGAGATATGAGGTTTTAAAAGGCCTCGACCACGTAAATCTGCTAATTGCCATGATGAAAATTCAATAACAACAGGTGTATCCTTAGTAGTTTTTTCTAAAAAAGATAAAGGACTTACAGTAATGTTTCCTCCAAGAAAAGTTGTAAAACCTGCCGTTTTAAGCCCGTAATAAATGGCACTAACTGTTGATGATTTTCCTTTACTTCCTGTAACTGCAATTATAGGGGCATTAGTAAAGTTTAGAAAAATTGAAAGATCTGTTTCAATATTTTTACTAACTTCAAGATATTTGTTTCCTTCATACTTTACTCCCGGATTTTTTATTACACAGTCTGCATTTAAAAAATCTTCAAGATTATGTTCTCCCAGTCTGAATCTGAGTTTACTGGTATCTAAGGATTTATCGTTAATTAAAGCATCAACTGATTTTTTCAGTTGTTCTTGTGTTTTCATATCTGTTACAAGAACATTGGCACCATGCTTAAGAAAGAATCTTACAGAGGCTTCTCCACCTCCGTTTAGCCCGAGTCCCATTACTGTAATGTTTTTGTTTTTAATATCTTCAAGTGATTTGAAATAACATCCTTTTGGATAATTGTGAGCCATATTTCTCCCATAAATATTCAGTTTTACTTCGTAAAACAGACAGATAAAAAGGCGAACACCATTTTGTGAGCCTTTTTGTTACATCTCCCATAAAAAAAAGCCTTCCTGCAAGGAAGGCTTTGCCGGGAACCAGACTCGAACTGGCACGGCCTTTAACAGCCGAGGGATTTTAAGTCCCTTGTGTCTACCATTCCACCATCCCGGCGACTTCTTTATATTAAAATTTTAGAATAAAAAAATCAATATGTATTTTTATTGAGGTAATGGAGATATTAAAGTATAATTTAATTATGTTTAAACTTAAAAATAGAATTGTAATTCTTTTTATTTCTTTTGTTTTATTGCTTTCAAATTCATGTACCACAAGTAATTTGAAAAGTCTTATTAGTTCTCCTGAATTTAATATCAGTGGAATAAATTTAAAATCAATTGATATGGATGGGTTTACTTTTGATTTGAAATATTCTGTTAAAAATCCTTATCCTGTTTCTTTGAGCATGGCCGGGCTGAATGCAGATGTAGTTTATAATGGAGAAACACCCGTTACTTCTATTTCGGCAGATAACGGTTTTAAAGTTTCTGCTATGTCTTCTTCCTCAAATTCTGTATTATTGAATATTCCTTATTCTCTTATTCTTGAACTTGCTAAACAGGTTTCATCTGGAAAAAAACTTGAATCTATTCCTCTTACTGTTAATGGTAATGCATTATTGGATACAAGTAACGTTCCTCTTATTTCGTCATCTACTCTTAAAGTTCCGTTTAAAAAATCATTTAATGTTCCGGTTTTTAAACCATCGTTATCTGTTTCTTCACCATCTTTTTCAATGCCTTCCAAAACTGAGCTAAAGGATGCTTTTGTGAGTGGTGGAATGAGTCTTACAAAAGCAGCTTCAATGGCTACAGCAATATTATCTGGAGGGAAACTAGCTTCGGATGCATTTGATGGTATCGATATTGATTTAAAATTTTCTTTTAATTTAAATGTAAAAAATGAAGGCTCTTGTGATTGGAATTATATTTTAGACAGCTGTCAGCTAACTTTAGATGGAAATAGAATTGCTTCAGTTTCTCCTTCTAATGGAAATGCAATTTCTTCTTCCTCTGGATCCATTCCTGTTACTTGTAAACTGAATACTGTTCAAGCGGGAAAATATATTGTTCAACTCCTAAATCGAACCGCTTCAAATCCTGTAGTTAAGTTTGATTCTTCTCTTTCATTCCCTGGAATTACAGAATATTTTGGCGGTATCCCTTTAGATTATGAAAAAGAAATTCCAATATCATCAGTAAAACGATAAATTACCGCAAATAATATCATCTTCAAGTACGAAAAAAGACAGTTTGTGCCGATAATTTTAATAGTTCTATTTTAGAATATTAATATATATATACTGTCTTTTTTTTATGGAGCTGATACTATGAAGAAATTATCCCCTTTGGCACAAAAATTATTGGGGGTTCTTGCACAGAATGAAGGAAGGAAAAGTGGATTAAAACAATTACTTCCAGAGCATGTAATTCTTGCAATGATGAAATACTGTAATGGTATTGGTTTTTTAGCGGCAAATGAATTTAATCTGAATTTTAAAAATCTTATTAACAGTCTTGAAACTTTTATAGGGGTTAATGAAACTTCAGAGGTTTATGAAGAACTTCCCGAGGGACGAAGACTAATTTCTATGCAAGAGATAGCTGAGATTGAATCAGATGCACTACATAATGATTATATTGGAACAGAACATCTTTTTCTTGCAAGTGTTAGAGAGGAAGGCAGTCTTACAAATCAATTTTTTTCAAAAAACGGAGTAATGCTTTCTGATGTTAGAAAGAAAGTTGCTGATATTCAAAAACAAGGGTTTTCGTCTATTCAAAATCCAATAATTGATGAAGATTCTATACTAAATGAAATGTATAAATCTTCCGGGATAAAACCAAATGATAAGAAAATTTCAAAATTAAATAAATTTGCTCATTCTAATTTACAAAAAAAAGGAATTCTTGAAGATTTTAGTCGTGATCTTACAAGAATAGCTGTTGAAAAACTTACAGATCCTGTAATTGGGCGCGAAAAAGAAATATCCAGACTTATACAAGTCCTTCTTCGGCGGACAAAAAATAATCCTGTTCTAATTGGTGAACCTGGAGTTGGTAAAACTGCGGTTGTAGAAGGTCTTGCACAGCATATTGTAGAAGGAAATGTTCCTTCTGGTCTTTTAGGTAAAAGAATTCTTTCATTGGATCTTGCAGCTTTAGTTGCAGGAACAAAATATCGTGGTGAATTTGAAGAAAGAATGAAAAAATTGATGACAGAAATTGCAGAACAAAAAGATGTAATTTTATTCATTGATGAGCTTCATTCTATAGTGGGGGCGGGGGGAAATGATACCCCTATGGATGCTTCAAATATATTAAAACCTGCTTTATCTCGTGGTGAAATTCAAATTATTGGTGCCACAACAACAAAAGAATATACTAAATATATTGAAAAAGATATGGCTCTTGAAAGGCGTTTTCAAGTAATTAAAGTTAAAGAAGCTTCTGAAGAAGAGACTATTTCTATTCTAAACGGCATAAAAGAAAAATATGAAAAATATCACAATGTTTTCTATCCAAAAGAAATTGTTGAATATATTGTAAAACTTTCTAAAAGATATATATCTGACCGTGTACTTCCAGACAAAGCAATTGATGTTATGGATGAGGCGGGAGTTTCAAAAAAAATACGAGAAGAAAATAGACCTTCTGAAATTACAGATATAGAAAATAGTATAAATGAACTTGTAAATGAAAAAGATTTGCTAATTATGAGACATGATTATGATAGTGCAGCTGAGGTTAGAGATAAGGTTCTTCAATTAAAAAAGCATTTTGATTTAATTTGTTCAAGTTTAAAATTTGGTGGAAATGAACCAAAAATTATTACAAAAAATGATATAGCAGATATTGTTTCAGAAATGACTGGTATACCTCTTGAAGAACTTGATTCTGGTGAATCAGAAAGACTTTTAAATATGGAAAAGGAACTTCATAAAACAATTGTTGGTCAGGATGAAGCTGTTAGTATAATCTCAGGAGCAATTAGAAGAAGTCGTGCGGGGATAAGTTCAGGAAACAGACCGTTAGGTTCTTTTGTTTTTTTAGGACCAACAGGAGTTGGGAAAACAAAAATGGCAAAAACGCTTTCTAAATTTCTATTTGGGAAGGAAGATTCAGTTATTCGTATAGATATGTCAGACTATATGGAAAGACATTCTGTTAGCCGTCTTGTTGGGGCACCTCCCGGATATGTAGGATATGAAGAAGGTGGTGTTCTTACAGAAAGAGTTAGAAGAAATCCGTATTCAATTATATTGTTGGATGAAATAGAAAAAGCTCATCAAGATATTTTTAATCTGCTTCTTCAAGTTCTGGAAGAAGGTGAATTGACAGATAATTTAGGACATACTGTAAATTTTAAAAATACAATAATCATAATGACTAGTAATGCAGGGGCACGTCAAATAACTACTGAAAGTCGATTGGGATTTTCTAGGGATAAGGGCGTTCTTCCTTATTCTGATATTAAGGGGGCTGCATTAAACGAACTTAAAAAATTTCTTTCTCCTGAATTGATGAACAGAATTGATGACGTTATTGTCTTTAGCCCTTTGGCTAAAGAACAGGTATCTGCAATTCTAGATATAAAAATTAAAGAGTTAGAAGAAAGATTATCAGAAAAAAATATTACAATTGAGTTATCAGATGATGCTAGAGAGTATTTAATTGATAATGGTTATGAACCTGCTATGGGAGCTCGACCATTACGCAGAATCATTCAAAAAGAAATAGAAGATCCACTTGCAATGGAAATTTTATCGCAAAAAAACAAAGACTGTGGTAAAGTATTAGTAAGACTTGTAGAAAATAAATTAGATGTTTTATGTGAACCAGTTTCACAAATGATTAAAGTGAATAATACATCTCTTTAGCTTTTCCATAAACAAGGAGGATTTTATGAAGATTCTTATGGTTACATCCGAGACTGTTCCTTTTGCTAAAACAGGGGGACTTGCAGATGCAGTATCAGCACTTGCTATTTCAATGAAGAAACAGGGGCATGATGTACGAATAGTGTTGCCTCGATATTATAAAATTGACCGTTCCAAACTTACAAAATTAGAAGGACCAATGGGAGTTGCCGCAGGGCAGATTGAAACTTGGGTTGCAGTTTATGAATCAAAACTACCGGGCACTGATGTTCCTGTATATTTTTTAGATCATGAAGATGCTTTTGGTCGTGATGGTATTTATGGTACAAAAACCGAAACTGATTTTCATGATAATCCTTATAGATCTGCAATACTTTGTCATGGAGCTTTTCAGCTTTGTCGTAAACTTGGGTGGTACCCCGATATTATGCATGCACATGATTGGTTTGTAGGACTTGTTCCAGTTTTACTAAAATGTGTTTGTCGTAATGGTTATTTTGCTCATACTTCCAGTGTTCTTACTATTCATAACCTTGGGTATCAGGGTGTTTATGGAAAAGAACAGTTTCCAGCTCTAGGTCTTGACTGGGAGTTGTATTATGGTGCCGGTTTGGAACATCATGGTGCAATTAATCTTCTTCAAGCAGGAATTTCATGTGCTGATATGATTACAACCGTTTCTCCAACATATGCTGGAGAAATGCAAACCGTAGAAGGTGGCTTTGGTTTAGATGGGCTGCTTAGGGTTCGAACAGATTGTGTAAGAGGAATTGTAAATGGTTGTGATTTAGAAACATGGAATCCAAAAATTGATAAACTTTTGCCTGCAAACTTTTCGGATAAAGATTTATCTGGTAAAGCTAAA
This sequence comes from Treponema sp., assembly GCA_021442965.1. Next base: position 4,752 of record JABUUX010000103.1, on the reverse strand, counting down.
TGTAAAGCCGAATTGCAAAAAAGGATGGGACTTCCTGTAAGACCTGAAGTTCCTGTTATTGGAATTGTAACAAGGCTTGCCAGTCAGAAAGGTATTTCTGAAATGTTTGCTGCAAATTACGGTTCTATGTTTGCAATGTGTGCGAATATTGATTTACAATTTGTTGTTCTTGGTAGTGGAGAAAAATGGTGCGAAGATGAAATATGTGTTCTTGATAATAAACTTCCAAACTTTAAGGCATTTATAGGATATGATGAATCACTCAGCCATTTGATAGAAGCGGGATCTGATTTCTTCTTAATGCCATCTTGTTATGAGCCGTGTGGTCTTAATCAGATGTATTCCATGCTTTATGGAACTCTTCCAATAGTAAGACGTACAGGTGGACTTGCAGATACTGTTGAACAATATAATCAGGAAACTGGAGATGGTACCGGGTTCTTGTTTGACAATCTGACTCCTGGTGCAATTTATGATACTGTTGGTTGGGCTGTTTGGGCTTATTATAATAAAAAAGAGCATATAGCAAAGATGCAACAGAAAGGTATGAATAAAAATTTCAGTTGGGATTTATCAGTTGAAGGATATATGAATATTTACTCTGAAGCGCTTATGAGAGGATGCGGAATAAATACAAATGATTGGAAATAATTAATATCTATTATTAAAATATTTTCTCATATTAATTTATAATGGTATGTAATTTATTTAAATGCATACCATTTTCCTTCTACAGTCAAATACCAATCAGATAGAAGATCTGTACTGTTCTCTTGAGCCCAAGATATACTACCATCACGATTTAAAATTACAATTTTTTGTCCGTTTTTACAAACTTCCATAGGCATAGAAGCTGTTCTTTCAATTGCAATTCTTTTTCTTTGTGAAAGGTTATAAGAGAACATTTTGTTTTTACCAATGTTTGTAAATAAATATATGTCATTAATATATGTAATTGCTTCCGGATCTTCTTCTGAAAATTTTAATATTGGTGTAAAGTTTTTTGCTTTTGTGGATAATGAAAAAACAAATGTTGCACTTCCATTAGAGTCTGACTGCAGGTTCATACCGTAAATTGTTTCTCCGTTTGTTGAAAGTCCATAAGTAACTTGTCCTGGAATATTCAAAGGTATTGTTTCTAGTGTTTCTGTATCAACAGAAATTAATGAACTTGCTGGACTTGTACTCGAAGACTTAGCAATATAAACTTTACCATCATTACATAAAACTGCATCCTGAATACCAATTCCAGAAAAAATTTCTACAGAAGATTTTGTTGTAAAGTTATATGTTTTTACTGAAGAACTTGATTCAATATAAACAAGTGTATCCCCATAAGGAACAACAGATTTAAGTGCCTGTTTAGGAATAAAAAGAACTTCCGAATCATTTGTAATAGGATTTACATATCTGACAGGATTTCTTGTGTCTTTTGAATAAACAATGAACCCGTCTTCGTAAACGTGGAAACTTGTATCTCCATTAGAATCACAAACTTTATCAACTTTCTGAGTATCAAAGGAAGACTGATAAATTGCATCTGGAGTAAGGAAGTAAAAGTTTTCATCTGAAGATTCTACATCATAAATTTTTGCATAAATATTTTGAGTGATATTAATTAGAGTTTCTGTTTCTTCAGAAACATTTGATGACATTTTAAATACAGAACCGTTTCTGGCACCAAGATAAATATCATTTAAAAATTTTTTTCCACATGTTATGGTGCCTTCACCTCTTGGTCCTTTTAATTCTTTTACAATTCTTTGATTTGAAAGAGTGGTGTTGTTAATTTTTTCCACCATTTTAAGTTTATATGAATTTTTTCCATCATATTCTATGTAATATAAAGAATCATCATTTTCTGATGAAACCATTACAGGATTATTACAAGGAATTGTTTGCAAAGTTTTTCCTGATGTTGCTTGAATTATATATATAACATTATCCTTAATGCCGGCAAGAAAAAGATTATTGGAAAACATTGTAATATCAGAAAGCCCCTGAACACAATTGAATTTTCCGGTACTTTTCCCGTTTTGGATATTATAATAAGAAATCGTTCCTGCAGGTGAATACATAACTGCTGTTTTTTCTGAATCACTTGTTTTTATGTAAGTTACAATACTCGTACTTTCTTTTACTTTATCTACAACTTTCCAATCAGAAGTCCTTACAAACAGATTTCCGTCAATGGTTGCTGTACCAATTATCAGATATGTACCTTTTGATGAAAAAGCAATAGACGTAACAGAGTCTGGTAATTTCTTTGAAAACTTTTTAGAAAGAGTGTCCCAATCCCAAACAGTTACTTTATTTAAAGAACCTCCATCAGATTCATATACAGCTATATATTTACCATTAGGCGAGCAAGAAATAAGCTTAATACCAATATCGGAAACTTGATAATGTTCTCCGTTTTCTTCATTCCATTTAATCAAAAAACCATCTTCACCTGCAGTTATAAATGAATAGTTATAGGAATTTTTTTCACATAATGTTGCTATTTGCGTAACTGAAGCATGATGAGCTTGTGTAGAGTTGTGTGACTGACTAAAAATATAAAAAGTTGAAAAAAATACTAAAAGTATAAAAAAATATTTTTTCATTTTATTTCCTCATTTTAATTTTATCTGTAAAATATGTTATATCACCAAATAGACCTATAATAAATAGTATTGCAATAAAAGCTAAACCAATAAACTGAGTGTAATATTGAACCTTGGGAGGAATTTTTTTCTTAATTATTGTTTCAATTAGTGCAAAAAGAATTAGACCTCCATCTAAAATTGGAATTGGTAAAAGATTCATTATGAATAGAGAGACAGAAATATAAGCAAGCATTTCTAGAATACTTACAACCCCAGTTCTTACGTCAATTCCAAACCCTTCCTTAACTGTTGAGCCTAGCATTTCAGTTATTCTAGCAGGTCCTGAAACTGCATTCTGAATTTTTACACCTTTGAATAAAATTCCAATACTTTTAAAAGTCAATTTTATTGTATTAAATGTATCTTTTGTTCCTTTAGAAATTGAATGAAATAAATCGAAGCTTTCTGCTTCTTTTTCTATATAAGAATCTGGATCAGCTACAATTCCAATTTTACCGATTCCATTTTCTTTATCAAAATCAGTATGAACAATAAAAGTTACAATTTCTTCATTTCTGTTTACGGTAACTTCTAAGTCTTTATCAGGATTTGTAATCACTACATTTCGTATTTCAGTAAAATCATTTACTATAATTTCATTAATTTTTATTATTTTATCACCACTTAAAAGACCTGCATCTCTAGCTGCACTATGTATTTCCGGATATATTTCATCTGCAAGAGTAATTGTATTAGATGCAGTATAGTATGTATAACCTGTAAGATTTATTATAGTAAAAGCAAAGATTGTAAAAATTAAATTAAATAATGGACCTGCAAATCCTATTGCAGCTCGTTTCAAAGGATGAACTCCATATAAAGAATCTGGTTCACATTTTAAACTTGAGTTTGAGTTTAGTGCATCATTTAATTCTTTTTCTCCCTTCATTCCACAGTATCCGCCAAGTGGAATTAAAGAAAGTCTCCAGTCCGTTCCTTTGATTTTTTTATGAACCAGGACAGGTCCAAATCCAAAAGAAAAAGATTCAACCTTTACACCAAAAAGTTTAGCTGCAAAAAAGTGACCGAATTCATGAATAATTACTAATAAAAAAAGGCAGAGAATTCCATAAAGCCATTTCATATTAATTTGCCTCTTTTAGAAAATTTTTTGTAATTCGTTTTGCAATTTCACGAGATTTTTTATCTATCTCAAATACTTTTTCAAAGGAATCTGGAATATCTTCACTGATCTTTTCAAGTGTTATTTCTGTAATTTTGGGTATATCAGTATATTTTATTAGTTTATTTAAAAAACTTTGTACTGCAATTTCATTTGCAGCATTATAAGCAATAGGGTATGCCCCTTTTTTTTCTGTACAATCAAAAGCCATTTTTAGCAAAGGAAAATCATCTATTCTTGGTTTATAAAAAGAAAGTTCTTTATCAAACAAATCAAAAGTATTTAAATAATTTTTTTTATTATCTGGGAAAGTAAGTGCACTTAAAATTGGATGTTTCATATCAGGATCGGAAAGTTGAGCATAAATCATTCCATCATTAGTCCTGATCATTGAATGAATAATGCTTTGTGGATGAACTACAACATCAATTTTATCTGCTGGTTTATCAAATAAATAAGATGCTTCAATTACCTCTAAGCCTTTATTTGCAAGTGTAGAAGAATCTATTGTGATTTTTGGTCCCATTTTCCAAGTTGGATGATTTAATGCCATTTCAAGTGTAACAGTTTTAAGTTGTTCATTTGAAAAATTTCTAAACGGTCCTCCACTTGCAGTAATAAGAATACGGTCTGTATTTTCTTTTCCTATCTGATTAATTAAATTAAAAATAGCGGAATGCTCAGAATCGACAGGAATAATTCTTGCGCCTGTTTTTTTAGAAAGATTTTTAATTAAAGGATAGGCCATAACAACCGTTTCTTTATTAGCTAAAGCTAAATCAATTCCTAATTCTAAAGTTATTTTGGAAGGAAGTAAGCCCGCACTTCCAGCTATTCCATTAACAACAATATCCGGAGCACATGATTCAATGAAATAACGGTAACGTTCTTCATCAGCATTAGTTGTAAGTAACGATAGACATTTGAATTCTTCAGAAAGAGACTTTAGAAGTTCAGATTTAGAATTAGCTGTTAAACCTG
>JABUUX010000450.1 GCA_021442965.1 Treponema sp. | reverse complement strand
CCTCAGAAAGGAGTTTGTGGCTGTTTACGTTCTGTATCGTTTGGCTTTAAAGGCAGTGCCTATGTTAAAGTGACAGAGGGATGTTCAAATCATTGTTCTTTCTGTGCCATTCCATTAATTCGAGGAGAGCTCAGAAGCCGCTCTGCAGATTCAATTATAGAAGAAATAAAGAAACTTGTTTCTGACGGTGTTTATGAAATTAACCTTGTAGGGCAGGATCTTGCAGCTTATGGCAGTGGAAAAGATGATGGTAAAATTAGAACTAATCTTTCTGAACTGTCCGGATTAAAGGTAACAGAAAAGTCAAATGATTTTTTCCCGGTTACAGGTGTCACTCCGCTTGCGGCTCTTATAAAGCTAATTTCTAATATTCCCGGGAATTTTGTTGTTCGTCTTTTATATATTCATCCGGATCATCTGAACTTTGATTTTTTATGCGAAATGAAAAAAGATTCCAGGTTTCTTCACTATTTTGATATTCCGTTCCAAAGTGGAAGTGGGGAAATTATAAGATTGATGAATAGAAAAGGAAATTCAGAGTCTTATTTAAAAATGATTTCGGATATGCGCAAAATATTCCCGGATATGGTTTTACGTACAACCTTTATGACAGGGTTCCCCGGTGAGAAAGATTCTCATTATGATGAGACTAAAGCATTTCTTAAGTCTGTAAAACCAGACTGGTCAGGGTGTTTTGATTACAGTCTTGAAGATGATACCCCTGCCTGTAGTTTTAAGCACAAGGTTCCAGAGCGCACAGCAAAAAAACGTGCAGCTTTGTTAGAAGAAATCCAGTCTGAAATTACAGCAGAGAAACTTAAAAACTACGAAGGAAAAATAGTCGAGGTCCTTATAGAAGAAGTAATACCGAATGAGGAAGAATACCTTGCCATTGGTCGAGCCTGGTTTCAGGCACCAGAAGTGGACGGAGCTGTTGTTGTACGTTACGAGGAAGAAGAAAAAAATGCAGTTTATGAAGGTGCCGTTGTAAAAGTAAAAATTCTTTCAGTAAGCGGAGTAGATTTGGATGGAATTATGCTTTACTCAAGAGAATAATGAACAGTTGGGTAAAGTTGTAATTGCGTGGAGGTCGCTTCTAAGCGGCTTTTCAATCTAAGAAGAAGGCTTGGTGGTGTTTTTATGGAAGAATTCTTGAATATGCTTAATCCTGAGCAAAGACAGGCTGTAGTTCATGAAGGCGGGAATCTTCTGATTCTGGCTGGTGCTGGCTCAGGTAAAACAAGGGTAATTACAACAAAAATAGCATGGCTCATAAATCAAAAAGGAACTGATCCCTATAATATACTTGCTGTTACATTTACAAAAAAAGCCGCAAATGAAATGAAAGAACGTGCTGTATTAATGGAACCGTCTTCCGAAAAAGCACAAATAAAAACTTTTCATTCTTTTGGAGCATGGTTTTTACGGCGTTATTATGATGCAGCAGGACTTGAAAAAAATTTTACTGTTTACGATGATGATGATTCTGTTACACTGTTAAGAAAAGCCTGTCCTGAACTTTCTGCAAAAGATGCAAAAAAAGCGGCACATGATATTGCCCTTGCAAAAGATTATTTCTTGTCTCCGGAAGATGATCTTTCTTCTGTTGGAAGTGACTTTGACCTGGAACCCATTTATAAAGCATATCAGACACGTCTTTTATCCACTGGAAATGCAGACTTTGGAGACTTGATTATGATTCCGGTTAAAGTAATGCAGACAAATCAGTCTATAAGGGACTATATTCACCGAAGGTTCAGGGTAATTATGGTGGATGAATATCAGGATGCAAATATTGCCCAGTTCAAACTTTTACAATGTCTTTCTGGGGTAAATGAAAATGATGGAATGGGTGTGGGAACCTATACTTGTGTTGTAGGGGATGATGACCAGAGTATTTATGCTTTCCGTGGAGCAGAAGTTCAGAATATTCTAAATTTTCCAAAGGAATTCCCGAATACAGAAATTGTTAGACTTCAGACAAATTACAGGTCTGTTTCAAATATTCTGAACGCAGCAAGCCTTGTTGTAAAAAATAATTCCAGTCGACTTGGAAAAGAACTGGTGTCTGCAAGAGGAGAAGGTAAAGAGCCTGTGCTTGCTTTTCTTCAAACTCAGGATAGTGAATCTGAATTTGTTGCAGATTTAATTTCCAAATCTGTTTCTTTAGGTCATACAAAATATTCCGACTGGGCAGTAACGTACAGAATGAATGCTCAAAGTAACGGATTTGAAAGTGTATTTCTAAAACGCAAGATTCCGTACAAAGTAGTCGGTTCTTTAAAGTTTTATGAACGTCAGGAAATTAAAGATGCAGTTGCTTACATTTCAGTTGTTGCAAATCCCAAAGATGAAATTTCTTTTAGACGTATTGTAAATTTTCCTGTTCGCGGTATTGGTGAAAAAACTCAGGACAGAATTGTGGATTTTGCCCGGGATTGTGACTCAGAATATCGTATGACGCTTCTTATGGCGTGTGAACATTTAGAACCGGAACTTCCTAAAAAAGCCAGGGAAGGTTGTGAAAAATTTGTTTCTTTAATTCATTCTTTGGAACAGTGCCTTACAAGTGGTGAAAATCTTTCTGAATTTATGAAAAGGGTAGTTGAATACTCAGGTCTTGAAGATTTTTATAAAACAGAAGAAGACGGTACCCAGCGTCTTGCAAACCTTCAGGAACTTGTGAATACTGCATCTCTTTATGAAAATTCTTTTGACGGATTGAATGCTTTTTTAGATGCCATAAATTTAGACAGGAGTCTTGAAGAACAGGAACAAGGCGGTTCAGATTTTGTTACTTTAATTACACTGCATAATACAAAGGGACTGGAGTTTCCGTGTGTAGTTATGTCTGGCCTTGAAGAAGGAGTTTTTCCACGTCAGGATAAAATGGGTTCTGAGCTTGAAGAAGAGAGACGCCTTTGTTATGTTGGTATTACTCGGGCTATGAATGAGCTTTATATTACCTGCTGCGGACAAAGAAGAATGTACGGACATACAGAATTTATGAGACCGTCTCCTTTTCTTTATGAAGCACGACCTGCCCTAAAGATTATTGGAAATTTGCCTTACGCTTTTCGTGAAAAATCTAACGGTACACTTTCTAAGTCTAATGCCTCTGACGTTTCTAAATGGGGAACAAAGGCTGACATTGCTGCTGTTTGGAAAAAGGGAACAAAACTTTATAATGATGACTTTGGTTACGGAATAATTGCAGACTGTCGTTTGAATGAAGGAGAATTTGTTATTAAGGTTCAGTTTGAAACAGGGGCTTATAAAACATATCTTCCGGAATATCAGTCCAAGGCACTTCAGATTATAAAGGAATGATTTATTCCAGAAACAGGCTTTCACGAATTTTCTGGAACATTTCAATCATATTGTTTGCTGATTTAATTCCAAGAATAGCAGGGTCAAATCTTTTATCCAGCACAAGAACTTCTTCCCAAACTTCAATAGCTTTTTCGTATTCCGCCTGAGAAAAGTAGTAGACTCCCTGATTGTAGAGTTCGTCAATTTTTCGGGTAAGTTCGGCTCTTCCATTATCACCAAGCTGAACTTTTGCCGAAAGACTTATTTTATTAATAGGGTTTGCAGAAGCTGTAAGGTCCAGAGTATAGTTTACATTCATGCGGATTTTGAAAAGCTCGAATTCAGCACCAAAACTGAATCTTGGGTTACCGCCTTTAAGCTGGAATCCGCCCATAGCAGAAAGGAAACTTGTGATTTTAATTTCAACTCCAGTTCCTGCCTGAAATGCCTGATATTCTCCGAAGTCCATAAGATTAAACGGCTGTCTGAAATCCAGCGTAAAAGTAATCGGTTTGATAAAGTTATAAGAAATTCCTACTGCTACACTTGAAGGAAGAGGGTCATCTATTACAATCTGTTTTCCAAAGCCTGTAAGTGATATTCCTACGTTCTGTACTGCAGCTCCTATTCTTACATTCGGTTCACGAGAGGCGTAGAATTTGGCAAAGTTGAAGCGAAGCATAAATCCAATATCTGCCATAACGGCAAGCCCGGACTGTGAAAATCCGCTTAAAGGTATTACGTCCCCTGTATTATTATCGGCAAAGTCCGGGACGCCTCGGAAAGAGGATTTTAGTGTAATACCCGAAGCAATCCCTTTAAAATTGTATCCGGCAAGAATGTTATATGAAATATTCAGGGCTGCTGTAGTTTCTGTGTAGTATCCGCTGGAAGCACGGTTTCCAAAAAAGTCATATTCTGTGAACGGAATGTAAAAGCAGGAAATCATTGCTCCAAGTCCCAGATTATTAAACCGAGAGGTAATTGCCAGAGTTTCCATGGAAGAATCTGCAACCCAGGTATTATGAAAAAAACTGATTTGTGTGTTTGCCATTACGGAAGATGCTGCAGGATTAAAACACAGGTATGTTACATCGTCTGAAAGTCCTGTAAATGCACAGCCCATACTTTCTGCTCGTCCTCCCACAGGGATAAGCAGAGAACGGAAAGAAGTAGTTCCTTCGTTTGTATCTGCAAATGGCGCAAAAATATCAGTAAGCCCTGAAGCAAAGTCGGTAAAAGACAGTGCTCCAGCATTTGCTGAGAAAAAGAGGAGTATGCAGGCTACGTGAACAAAACGCTTCATCTTCTTTATTTTCGGATAATTTTCACCTATAATAATAGTATATTTTTACCGAAAATATGAATAGAGGCTTTATTTAAAGTCTTTTTAATTTCAAAAATGAAAATTAAACGTTTATTTTTGACAGTTCTGATGTTTTCTCTTTGTCTGGTGCCTGTCTTTTCTGCAACTTCTGCAGAAGAGGAAGAGGAGGTTATGACTCTTCGCAATATCGACAAACTTATTAAGGACACAAATTATGACAAAGCTTTGGAAGAACTGAATAAGTATATCGATAAATATCCGGAAAATTTTGATAATGCACAGTATCGTGTTGCTAAAATTATGACTGCTAGAAGGCGTTATACAGTTCTGGCTCAGGAGTTGATACGCTTAATTAATGAAGAACCTGACAATGCAGAAAAAATTTATAAAGTTACTTATGAACTGGAACATCTGGAAAAATATCCTTCTGACAAACAGCTTGCCTTTATTAGAGAAACCCGTGTTGCAGCTGAGTTCAGTTATTTCCGAAAAGAATTTGCACGTGTTCAGGAAGAAACTGAAGCTCTTGTAAAAAGCGGAGACTATGTTGCCGGTGTTCAGAAAGCACGTGAAGGTTTTGTACTTTATCAGGAAGGTTTTTTTGATGACTGGACTCAGGAAGAAATTGTTGTTCCAGTTCAAGGTGCACTTACATCAATTGATGAGACTATAGCTCTTTATGTGGAAGCCCAGAAGACTCTTAATGACAGTGTTCAAGAATTTATAAAAGCGGTAAATGCAGAAAAGCAGGATGATATAACAAAAACTTTTGCAGCAGTTAATTCAGAATTTAAGAAATTTGCAGATTTACGAAATCGTATTTATTCTTCAGGTGAAGTTTTTAAAACTGCGTTTGAATATCAAAAATCTATTTCAGAAACAGAACTTACTGACGCTTCGTTTCTGCCTTTTGTTTCAAGATTTACCCTTGGTATGGCAGAAAATCCGGATACAGGTATTGCCGGAGCTATGGATGCTCAGTGGAACAATCTTTGCAATCAGATGAAAAATGCTGTAAGCGAAAAACTGAATAATTATGTTGCAGTTTTTGAATCTTCTATTCCTGAAACTATTTTACGGGAAGATTCACCACCTCTGAATATGCAGCCGGTTTCTTCTGTAAAAACATTTTCAGAGCTTGCAGTTCAGGTTAATGGTCTTTATCAGAATCTGACTCCTTCTTTGAATGAAGACAGTGTTATGTATTATGAGGCTTTAGCAAAGTATTCATACGAAATGCCTCTTCAACTGGAAGCACTGTACTCAAAGAAAAATGATATTCTGGGAAAGGTTAATACTCTAAAAAATGTTTCACGTCCAGAAAATCCTTCAAATGCTGAACTTGAAAATTCTTCTTATACAACAAATCTTATTAATGCAGCAAATGCTGTGAAAATAGAAAAAAATCTTTCTCTTAATGAAGTTCCGTGGGCTAAAGATTATGTTGCTTTAGGAGTAACTTCTTCACGACCTGTAATGGAAGAACGGTACAGTACTTTTGTCACTGAATTTTATGATTACACTGGCTCAGTAGTTTCTGAAAGTTTTTTGAAACTATGTGATTATTTTAATGAATCTGATGAATATTATGCAAAAAAAAGTTCTGAAGATTATGATAATGCCAGAAAACTCTACGAAGGAATTCCTTCAGAGGACGGACTTACTTTTGAACGCTATCCGGAAAAAGCACTTGCTCAGACTGATTTACTTAAAAAAGAAGTGGCAGATGAAATTTCTGTAATTGACCGCCATTTAGGAATTCTTCCGTTAGTAAATGAAAAAGACTATGCCGGAACAACAGAAGAAAAACTTTTAGAATACAGACGCATTTTGGAAGGACTTGTTCCTGTTACAGAAGAACTTGCTTCTCTTTCCCGAACCCGATTAAATACTGCGCAGCTTGCAAAAAGCGAGGCTGAGCTTCGATTTAATCAGGCAGAGATTGCGCTCCAGGCAGATAATTTTGATACAGCCCGAAAAAGACTTCAGGATTCCCGCAATAAATATGTAGAATCTTTGGAAAGTGCTTTTTCTTTGGAACTTCAGGCTTCAAGTGACCAGAGACTTCAGGAACTTGGGGTTAGAATAAATCAGAAAGAAAATGAAGTTGTTGTTCGTGATGTTCGACAGCTTAAGAACCGTGCTAAAACTGAATACTATGCAGGTAACTTTGAAATGGCAGAAAATCTTCTTGTAGAAGCGGCAGCCAGATGGGCTGTTACAAATGTAGAAGAGGATGCCGAAATTTCAAATCTCCAAGCAGTTGTGAATACGGCTCTTTCAATGAAAACGGGACGCGTTATTCTTCCGTCTTCCCCATTGTATGCAGAAATGTCCCAGCTTCTTAGTATTGCTGCTCAGTATTATAACGAAGGTTCTGATTTAATTCAGAAAAAGAAGACAGAGGAAGGTGAGGCTGTTCTTCAGAGTGCACTAAAAAAAATTCAGGAACTTCAGCTTGTTTATCCATTAAATCAGGATGCAGCATTGCTTTCGCTTAGAATTCAGAAAGTGCTTAATCCAACTGATTTTGATTCAATGTTTTCGCGAAAAGTTGAAGAAGCCCGAATCAGTTACCGGGATAAAACCCGTCAGCAGGAAGCATATACAGATCTTTTGGACCTTTATGAAATTAATCCAAAATATCCGGGACTGGGTGATTTAATTTATAATGTTGAACTTGAAATCGGAATAAGAAAAAAGCCTGTAGACCGAACTACATCAACACAGGCTGTAGCTCTTACAAAAGATGCAGTAAAACTTTACCAGAATGCTAAGGGCAATGAAGATAAACTTCGCGAAGCTTTAAAAGTAGTAGACCGTGCTATTGCCATGAACCCTGATGATACAGAAGCTATTCAGCTAAAAGATAAAATTCAGACCGAGATTGGTGGTAATGCGTCTGCAGTTATGTCTTTTGAAGACGAGCGCCGATATCAGCTTGCAATCCAGGCTCTTCAGAAAAATAATATAATTACTGCCAACGCAATTGTTGAACAGCTTTTGCAAAAAGCATCAAATCAAAAATCCGCAAAGATTCTTGAACTCCAGAAGAAAATAAAGGCACTCCTGTAGTATGAAAAAGTTTCTTTTGCTTTTGGTTTTATTTTTCTCTTCTGTTTTTTCTTTAGCAGCTCAGGATTTTTATTGGGAAAATCCAGCCACACTTTCTGAGCATGATTCCCGTTTTCCTAAGGCTGTAACAAATGGAATTGAATCCTGTGTGGTATGGCAGGAAGTAGATACAAAAAAACATCAGATATGGCTTTCGGCAGTTTTTTATTCTGATATTAATAATCCCGTTGAGCAGAAGCGTTTTGCAGGACCTGTTAAATATTCCAGTGAGGTTCCTGATATTTTTGCAGTTTCTATGCGAATGGATGGAACTGTTTGTGTAGCACTTCTTTCTGAAGTTGATGAAGTTTCTATTTATTCTACTTACAATAAGGGACATTCTTTTTCAAAAATTTCTCTCAGACAGGATACGCCCCTTGTTGCGCCTCGTCTTTTTGTTACTGCTAAAAATACTTTCAGACTTTTTGCCTCAAAGAGTGAAAATGAAGCCTTCTCTATTGTTACTGCAGAATCTTCTGCCGGAGGTAAATGGACCGATATAAAACCTTTTGAACCTTCGTTAAATTTTCAGAATCCTTTTCTCCCTTCTATGGCAACGTATAATGACGGGGATTTTGTTGTGTTTCAGGCTCAGACTCTGAATGGATCCAGAATGTCTTACCAGCTTTATGGTACATATTCTACAGATCAGGGTAAATCTTGGACCACGCCTGTACTGCTTACAGATCAGTCTACAGTGCCTGCAAGTGATACTCGAGGTGCACCAAATTATCATAACCAGCAGGCTTCACTTTTTAATTTTAATAATGAAATTTACATGGCATGGGAAAGAACATTTTATCTATCAGAAAATGCCCAGCTTTGGATACAGAAAATAACACCTGAAGGGCCTGTAAAAGGTTCTTGTGAGCAGCTTACTACAGGTGGAAATGCCTCTCGTCCTGTTCTTTTTAATTATGCAAACATTCTTTCTTTAGTTTGGTTTGATACAAGAAACGGAAACGAAAGGGTTTATCTGGCACAAAAAAACGGTGCTTTATGGGATGAGCAATCGCTTTCTGCAGCACGAGAAAAGAATCTTTTTGGATTTCCTCTTCTTACAAACAGAGGAAAAAAGCTTTCTTTTGTATGGGAACAGACTTCCGGAAAGAATTATAAAATTAATATTCTGAAATCAGATGCTACCGTAGCTCTGGCAAACTTTACCCCTCTTTCTTATAGGGAAGGACGAAGATCTACAAACAAGGATGTAAGAATCAGAATTAATTATCCTGATGATTCATCGGGAATTGCGGGATACTCATATTCCTGGTCTCAAGATCTTTCTGTAGTACCAGAAACAGAAGTTACAAAATTACCGGCAGATAATGTTCTGAATCTTAAGGCTGATAATGACGGGGACTGGTATCTTAAAGTACGTGTATTTGACTACGCAGGAAATGTTTCAAATATTGCTACAACAGTATATAAACTGGATTTAACTCCGCCGCGAATGCCTGGAATTGAATTCCTTAATTTAGATGATTACGGGTTCTCTGTTTCGAATGCCCTTAAAGTCCGCATTATTCCAGATGCTGAAGATTCTGATGTGGAAGGTTATACATACAGTTTGGATTATATAGGAGCACTGCCAAAAAATCTGGTGGATAATCCTCATCATCCTATAAAGATTTCTCCTGAAAAAGCTGTAGAAGAAAAAACTCTTCTTGATACAAAATATGAAAGTTTGCTGAACGGTTCCAGAAAAACTCCGTCAAATATCCTTTCAAGAAATCAGGACGTTTCTTTTGATGCCAGAGCTAATGGTGTTTATATTCTTACTGTGGCGGCAATTGATGAAGTTGGTAATATTTCAGAACGAAAATCTGAACTTGTAGTTTTAAATAAATTTATTCCTAAGACATATGTCCTTAATGTAAAGCCAACAAAAAATGAACTTGGAGAACTTTCTCTTGATGTAACTGGTGGCGGTTTTACTTATGACGGATACGTCGAACAGATTTATATAGACCGTGACGGAGAAGCTCCGTATGATATGATCCTTTACCGCCAGAACGGTCAGTACAAAATTGTTTCAGATAATCGTATTACGGGAATTGGAATTGGAAATAATCTTGATGAAGGAATGTACCGAATTGGGCTATTGCATTCTGACCGAGGATTATATTTCACCGGAAAAGTTATTAGAGTTGAACAGAACGGTACTATCAAGTTTGAACCGGAAATTAAATTTATTCCGGATTGGAAGACTTATAAAAATCCTTATCAATATTCAGTATACGTTAATTACCTGCTGCTTGCATTCGTTGTATTGCTCAGTATCGGTATTCTTATTTTTGCCTGCCAGGGCTTTATCAGCACTGCGCGTGAAACTGTAATTGTTAGAAAAGAAGTGAGAGCACTTATAACAGGAGATGTTATGCCAACAGAAAAGAAAAAAAGATCAGAAGCTTTGAAGAAAAAAGGTGTCAGCCTTAAACTTAAACTTGTAGGATTTACATCTACCCTTGTTATTGCAATTGTTGCTCTCGTTGCAATTCCTTTGGGATACATTATGACAACAATGCAGGAACGCACATTGGGACGCGGACTTCAGCAGAGGGTTGAAGTTTTACTTGAAAGTCTTTCTTCAGGAGCGCGAGCATACATGCCTGCAAACAATATCCTGGAATTAAGCTATCTTCCGGATCAGGCAAAATCTATGGATGAAGCAAAGTACGCCACAATTATCGGTGAATCTGAAGACGGCTCAAAGGCAGGATTGAATTTTATTTGGGCTACAAATGATGAAAATATTTCAGATAAAATTGATACAGAAACTGTTGAGTTCGGTCGTTCTGCAAGTATAGATGAAAGGATTGAAAGTATTACACAGGAATGTTCAGCCCTTAATGAAAAAGCAATGGAAGCCGCAGGTTCTATAACCCGGGATATTTCAGAACTTAATCAGGAAGGTGTAGCCCTTGCACTTAATACAGATGCAGCAAGTATTGCAAGACTTGAAGAAATTGCTCTTATTACTACTGAACTTAACGGCAGACTTACAACACTTCTTTCTCAGGTTGCATCTTCGGGTATTTCATCATATCCAAAGTATGATGCTACTATGCTGGACAGTAAAAATACAGATTATCTTTTTTATAAGCCAGTTCTGTTCCGTCAGGGTTCCAGTCAGAATTATGTTCATGGTGTGGTTCTTGTAGAAATTTCAACACAGTCTTTGGTTGATGAAGCCGAAAGTTCTCGCAGAACAGTATTTATTATTGCCGGAGCTGTTGCTTTCCTTGCTGTATTAATTGGTGCGGTTCTTTCTTTTATTTTGTCTTCTATCATTGTTAATCCGGTAAAGAAACTTGCAGCCTGGGTTAAAGTTATCGGGCAGACAAAAGATAAGGCAAAACTTCGCGGAAAGGATTTTAAAGTTACTTCAAAAGATGAAATCGGTCAGCTTGGTGAAGTTATAAATGATATGACAGGTCAGCTTGCTAAGGCTGCCGAAGATGAAAAACTTTCTCTTGACGGTAAGGCTGTTCAAAATGCCTTCCTTCCACTTCTTCCTGGTAAACATAAAACTCAAACTGTTGCAGAACTTAAAGAAAAAAATGTTGAATGCTTCGGATATTATGAAGGAGCATCTGGTGTATCAGGTGACTACTTTGACTACAGAAAATTGGATGACCGCTGGTTTGCTATTATAAAATGTGATGCGTCAGGACATGGAGTTCCGGCTGCTCTTATTATGACAGTAGTAGCAACTTTATTCCGCGAATATTTTAATACATGGTCTTATCAGAAAAACGGAGTAAAACTTAATATTCTTGTTACAAAAATTAACGACGCACTTGAGTCTCTGGGACTTAAAGGAAAGTTTGCCGCTATGCTTGTCTGCCTTATGGATACTCAGACAGGAGATGTTTATATGTGTAATGCCGGAGATAATATTGTTCATGTGTATGACAGTGAAGAAAAGAGACAGAAAGTAATTACCCTTACAGAGACTCCTGCTGCAGGCCCTTTACCTTCATTCATGGTAGATATGAAAGGTGGCTTTAAGGTTGAAAAAATCAATCTTAAAAAAGGAGATGTTCTGTTTATGTATACTGACGGTATTGAAGAATCTACCAGACTTTGTCGTCATACAGACTTTACTGTAATTGTTGATGAAGGAAAAAATGCAGACGGCAATCCTACTTTTGAAGATCGAAAAGAACAGATGGAACCTGAAAGGGTAAAAGATATTATCGAATCCGTATTTGCAAAGCAAAAATATGTACTTGTAAAGAAAGATAATCCTGTACCTGGTGAAAACTTGGAATTTGATTTTACAGGTTGTGAAGGAAGCCTTTCTGATGCAATCCTTGCACTGGCTTCTGTAGAAAAAGTATTCCGTTTCTACAAGACGCCGGATACTACAGAGAATGATATTGTTACCGTTGACCGCAGAATTGATGCATTCCTAAAAGATCATTTTAATCAGTATTCAAAATATTGCGGCAATATGGAAGAAACAGAAGAAGAAAACTATCTGCAGTATACAAACGTTTCTGAAGATGAACAGTTGGATGACCTTACACTTCTTGCAGTAAAGAGAGTTTAGAAAAAGGTTCAGAAAGTCTTCCAAAATACGGAAAATTGTACGTTAGGAATAACAGTAAATTAATAAAAATAACAAGTTTTAAATTTAAATTTTACAACTAAATATTTGTGATTTAAAATATACTCATACAAGGAGATGCTTGATGAGTGAAAAACTAATGCAAAATGCTAATCCTAAACCAGGGCTTTCTGTTCTTCTTTGGAATTACCTGATTTTCTTTGCCCCGATTTTTGTTTATCCGCTTGTTGTGTTAATTCCCGGATATTGTCCTGTAACAGAAATGATGCATTATATTCTGGGACCAGTATTCTTTACATTTTGGTTTGTAAACTTAATACTGCCTTTAGTTCTTTATTTTATTTTTATGAAACCTATAAAGAATTATGATGGAACTAGTGAAGGTCTTACAAAAGCGGGAAAGGCATATAAAAGATATTCCCTAATTTCACTTTTGATTCCATTGTTGATGAATGTTTCTATGGCATTTACAGTTACACAATATAGCGGAGTAGGTTTTACAAGCCCTATGGGTATTTCCATTCTGCATTGTGGTTTTGCAGGCGTAGGTCTTTTTTGTACTCCGTGTTATGTTCTTTTTACTCAAGCCATTGCAAGATATATGAAGTTTATTCCGTTAAACAAAAAATATAAAGGAATTGAAGTAGAAGTGGCTGCACTTTGTATCAGCCTTTTTAATGCATGGGGAGTTGCAGCTCTTCTTATTGCAATTCTTGCAAGAATTGGAGAAGGGGATGTAGAAATATTCTCGTACCTGTGTAAAGTTGCTGTTCCGGTTACATCTTTTGCAATAATTATCAGTGCTTTTGATATGTTTACACTTATGCACAATAAACAGAAGTATATTGCGGAACTTGATACAATTGCTCACAGGTTAAGTGATGGAGATTATACTTCTAAAAAACTGGAAGTTACTACACGAGATTCTTTTGGTCTTCTGGCTAAAAGTTTTAATAAGTTTTCTGATAAAACAAGAGAATTAATAAATAAGATTCAAAACGCAGGTTCTGTTTCTCAGGAAACAGCAGATCTTTTGGAGAACTCGGTTGAGCAGATGTCCGGTGTAGTAAAAGAAATGACAGTTTTGATTTCTGATGTAAAAAATGATATGAGTAATCAGGCTGCCGGTGTTGAAGAAACTCATGCTACAGTAGACCAGATTTCCGGAAATCTTGAAGTGCTGGATGAAAATGTTAGTGCTCAGGTAAGAAGTGTTTCCACAGCGTCCAGTGCCATTGAACAGATGGTTGCAAATATTCAGTCTGTTAATAAAATCCTTGAGCAGAATGAAAAAACAATTCAGGCATTAAACAGTGCTACGTCTGAAGGTCAGAAAAAAGTCGAAGATGCAGTATTTACTTCAAATGTAATCAGTCAGGATTCTGAAGGTATGAAGGAAGCATCTGCTGTTATTCAGAATATTGCAGAGCAGACAAATCTTCTGGCTATGAATGCTGCCATTGAAGCGGCTCACGCAGGAGAAGCGGGGAAAGGATTTGCTGTTGTTGCTGATGAAATCAGAAAACTTTCTGAAGAATCAAATACACAGAGTAAATCTATTTCTGACCGTTTGGAAAATCTTGCAAAATCCATTCAGGAAGTTCTTACAAATATTACTGATGTTCAGAAAGAATTCGGATCAATCTATACTCTTGCTCAGCAGGTTCAAAATCAGGAAACAGTTATTACACAAGCAATGACGGAACAGAATGAAGGCTCTGTTCAGGTAATCAATTCTGTTCGAGAAATAAATGAGACAACTGATCTTGTAAAGCGTAATTCTGAAGAAATGCTCACAGGTTCCCGTGAAGTTCTTATTGAAATGAAAAAGCTTTCAGATACTTCTATGAAAATTAATGAAGTTATGAATACAATGACAGAGCACACAGAAAAGATTAATAAGTCTCTTGCCTTGGTTGATGACTTTGCTGAAAAAAACAAGATGGCTTCAGATGCTTTTGCAAAAGAAGCTTCATACTTCAAAATTTAAAATATTAAAGGGGCTGTCCTAAAAGAACTGTCATGCTGAATTTATTTCAGCATCCCAAGAGATCCTGAAACAAGTTCAGTGTGACACTACGTTTTGAACTTATTAGATAGCCCCTTTTTTTGTGCATAATTCCACAATAAGCCTCTTTTCTTTATAATCATTTTAATATGTCTGGCTTTTATGATTTTTATGATGTAGCTGTTGTTGGCGGCGGTCACGCAGGAACTGAAGCAGCCCTTGCTTCTGCCCGAATGGGACTTAAAACTGTTTTAATAACTCAAACTCC